>CAKTHQ010000006.1 GCA_934565415.1 uncultured Oscillospiraceae bacterium | reverse complement strand
GAGGGGACCAGCTATCTATAATAATAGGTCGGTTCAATCAAAAGCGATATAAACAGGGGGATTCTGTTCATCCAACCGCTGCAAAAAATCATACCGGGTCCCCTCCACCCCCGCCCGCTGCGGCGGGCACCCCCTCCATGCAGGAGGGGGGAAGGGGCTTACCCCCCACCGCTACCGTCACGCCGTTTCTTACGGTCTTGTGTACAAGCAGCTCCCCGCCCGCCACAACAGCGGCCCGTTCGCAGACATTGTCCACGCCGGTGACAGATTTTACAAAGGCCGACGGGGTAAAGTCCCCTTCTGCCTTTTGGAGCTCCTCCGCCGTATAAAACTTCACAGGGATCCCACGGTCTGTGCAAAAGTCCAACAGCCCCTGCTCGTTGGCTTTTAAATCAATGGAGGCCGCTTTCGCCACGGCTTCCAGTCTCAGGTCGTTTTCCGCAAATACCGCCCTTACCGCCTCTTCAATGTTTTCCTTGGGGGTCCCTCTCCGGCAGCCCAGGCCAAGGGTCAGAGTTTTGGGCGTTAAAACCAGGGTCTTTTCAAAGGGCTTCCGGTTATGGATGCCCACATAGATGCCCAGGGGGCCTGTTTCTTTTTCCACAAGGCCTGGGGGTAACTTCCGAAAAGGGAGATTCTCCCCGCAGATGGGTACGTTTCCTTCCAGAATGGCGGCGGATACCGCCTTGCACAGGTTCATATCAGAAATATGCAGCCCCTGCTCCGTGGCCCAGGTATCTACGGAGAACTTTCCCTCTACATCCGTTGCCGTGGTAATGATGGGCTGGGCATTTATCTTCTGGGCCAATTCCCTGGTCAGAGCGTTGGCCCCGCCAATGTGGCCGGAGAGAAGGGAAATGAGGTAATGCCCCCCCTCATCCAGCACCAGTACCGCCGGGTCCTGCTTTTTGTCCACTACCCAGGGGGCAATGGCCCGGACGGCCATGCCGGTACTGCCAATGAACAAAATCGTATCCGCCCAGTGGAAATAGCTTTCCATGCAGCCGCTCAAGGGGGGCTGATAGCTTTCAAAGCCTGGCAAGCCGAACTTTTCCATAGTGACCATCCGGGTCTCGTCGGCATTCAGGGCCTCCCTGCATTGTGCGGCAAAAGAGCAGCCCTTTCTGGTAAAGGCGAAAATCGCCAGCTTCATTTGGTGGCCGCCTCGTGGAAGGGCCGGTCGTAGCTGGGGTCATAGAGGTAGGACTTGGCGTACTTCTCCCCCATGCAGTCACCCACGATGATCAGGCTGGTGCGGGTCAGGTCGTTTTCCGTTACGGTCTTGTGGAGGGTATCCACGGTGCAATGGAAGATCCGCTCATCCGGCCAGCTGGCCTTAAAGACGATGGCCACCGGGGTGGAGCCGGGATAGCCCCCCTCCAGAAGCTCCTGCTGCAGCTGCTCCGTCAGCCGGGTGCTCAGGTACAGGCACATGGTAGCCCGGTGGGCCGCCAGGGAGCGAATGCTCTCCTTTTCCGGCACCAGGGTCTTTCCGGACTGCCGGGTGATGATGACGGTCTGGCTCACCTCCGGCAGGGTGAATTCCTGCTTTAAGGAGGCGGCAGCCCCGCAGAAGGCACTGACGCCGGGGGTCACATCATATTCGATGCCCCGGGGAATCAGCTCGTCGAACTGCTCCCGGACGGCGCCGTAGATGCTGCTGTCGCCGGTGTGGAGCCGGACGGTGGTCTTGCCCTCGCTTTCTGCCTTGACGATGACGGCCGTGGTCTCCTCCAGAGTCATTTTTGCGCTGTTATGAATTTCACAGCCGGGCTTGCAGTAGTTTAATAGCTCCGGGTTTACCAGGGACCCGGCATAAATCACCACATCCGCCTCGCTCAGGAGCCTTGCTCCCCGGACGGTAATCAGGTCCACCGCGCCGCAGCCGGCGCCTACAAAATGTACCATTGTTTGTTCCTCCGATTTATAAGTGTGTATAGTAAGTAGGGATTTGTATGATAAACGGCAGGCACCGGCGGAAAACTCTTCCCCCCTCCTGCTTGGAGGGGGTGCCTGCCGCAGCGGGCGGGGGTGGAGGGGGCAAGGGGGTTTTCCCCGCCCGCCGGTGCCTATTTTTTCTTATTGATACCCTGTCTCCCGTAGGAGGGCTCTCGCCCCTGCCGTCTGCCCCAGCAGGCCGTAGACTTTGGAGAAGTACATACATTCTATCTGTATCCCCTCCCCGACCCGGTACTGCAGGTTCTTCTGAATGCAGCCGGTCAGCCGGCGCAGGACCCCGGGGCGCTTGTCTTCCGGCAGGAGCCGGAGCATTTCGTCACAGCTGACGCAGTCGATCATTTTTTGAATGATTTCCGGGGCCACCCCCTCGCAGCCGGCCAGGGCGCATAGAATCTCCCCCCGGCAGTCGCCGTATTTGGAGTGGGTGTTCATCATGTTGCCCGCCAGCTTGACCAGCTTGCCGATGTGGCCGATGAGCAGGATTCTTTGGAAGCCCAGCTCCTTGCAGATGTCCAGGGCGTCGCCAATAAAGTTGCTGACCTGGACGGCCCTTTGAGGGTCCGCCCCCAGGCCGTCACGGATATAGTCGCTGCCGTAGTTGCCGGGGGTTAAAAGCACCGCGTCGCTTTGGGTCTTCTTTTGCCGCAGCTCCACCCGGATGGTATCTACCAGGGCCTTTTCGCTCATGGGCTCCACAATGCCGGTGGTGCCCAGAATGGAAATACCGCCGACGATGCCCAAGCGGGGGTTAAAGGTCTTTTTCGCCAGCTCCTCCCCAAGGGGGACGGAAATAACCACCGAGAAGCCGCCGTCGTAGTCCAGGGCCTTTGCCACCTCCCACAGGTTTTCTTCGATCATCCGCCTGGGGGTGGAGTTGATGGCCGCGTTGCCTACGGGCTGGTCCAGGCCCGGCTTTGTAACCCTGCCTACGCCAAAGCCGCCGTCGATCGTCACCTTTCGTTCCGGGATCAGGCAGACCTTAGCGTAAATATAGGCCCCGGCGGTAATGTCCGGGTCGTCGCCGCCGTCCTTTTCGATGGCGCAGGAGACGGCTTCTTTCTCTCGGGTAATGTCATGGACAGGCAACGTTAAATCCAGCCCCTTGGGGGTATGCAGGCCGATGGTCGCTTTGTTGCGGCCCGTTAAAAGCATCCACCCTGCCGCCTTGGCCGCTGCCGCGGCGCAGGAGCCGGTGGTATAGCCCAGGCGGAGCTTTTTGCCGTCCTTTTCTACAAATTCTTCCATGCGCTCATCTCGTGATCTGGTACAGCATGGCGTTGCAAATGGCTGCCGCCACGTTGCTGCCGCCCTTCCGGCCCCGGGCCACGATGCAGTCCGCCCCGGAATCGATGATGAGCTCCTTGCTCTCCACCACGTTCACAAAGCCCACAGGCACGCCAATGATGAGCGCCGGATGGAGCTTGCCAGCCTCCATCAGCTCGTGGATGGCAACCAGGGCCGTGGGGGCATTGCCAATGGCGAAGATCAGGGGTTTCTCTAATGTCGCTGCCTTCTCCATGGATACCATGGCCCGGGTAACACCCCTTTCCCTGGCCTGGGCCGCCACATCCTCGTCGGACATAAAGCAATGGACCTGGCCCCCCAATTTTCCAAGGATGGTCTTGTTGATGCCCGCCTTGGCCATCTGGGTATCGGTGACGATATCGCAGCCGTTTTTCAGGGCTTCAATGCCCTTTTTCACAGCGCCTTTGGAAAAATACAGATTCTTGGCATAGTCGAAATCCGCAGAGGTGTGGATCACCCGCTTGACCACCAATTCGTTTTCCGGGGCGATGGGAGTGTCCCCCAGCAGCTCCGTGATGATCTCAAAGCTCCGCTTTTCAATGTCCATGGGTTTTACGATTTCAAACATGGCGTATCTCCTTTCGGCAGGCATTTAAAAACCGCTCTGCCATGGTTGGCTTGGCATAAAAATGGAAGTGGGGGAAGCCCGCGTACAGGGTGCCGCTCCCATAGCCGCAGCGCCATCCCCGGCCGTCGGCCTTCCGGGCATAAAAGTCTTCCCCGTTGGCGGTGGTATCGAAATAGTGGAATTCGTGGGCGGGGATTTCCTCTCCCGCTTTACATAACAGGTTATCCTGTTGGGCCGTCAATACCACATAGCCGAACCTGCTGAGCTTTCCCGTATTGTGTCCGGTTCCCGGCAGAACGCCCACCATTTGGCGGCCCTCCAGCTCCCTTTGCAGGTACAGAAAGCCCCCGCATTCGGCGATGCAGGGAAGGCCCCTTTGCAGGGCCTCCCGGATGCTTTGGCGCATGGTTTTGTTGCCTTCCAGGGTGTCCTCGTATAGCTCAGGGTAACCGCCGCCTAAATAAAGGCCCTGGATATTTTCCGGCAGGGCCGCGTCCGTTAAGGGGGAGAAGGGCACGATTTCCGCCCCCAGGTCCCGCAGCAAATCCAGATTGTCCTGATAGTAGAAGCAAAAGGCCTTGTCCGTTGCCACCGCCACCCGGACGGGGGTTCCCTTTTGAGGAAGCGCCGGTATCTCATAGCGTAACGGTGGGGCGGAATGGGCCAGGGCGAGGATGCCGGGAATGTCCAGGCTGCCTTCCAGGTGGTCCGCTAAGATATTCAGCTTTTCCTGCAAATCCTCCATCTCCTGGGCGGTGATGAGGCCTAAGTGGCGGCTTTCCAGAGTGCATTCCGGCACCCTGGGCACATAGCCCAAGGGCTGCACCTCCCCATGGAACTGCTCTAAAATGGCCGCCTTCAGCTTGGGGTACAGCATGGGCGAGCACCGGTTCAGGATAACCCCCCGGATGCCGCTACCGGAGTGCAGGTTCAAAAATCCTGCAATGACGGCCAGAATGGAATGGGCTGCCCCCCGGGCATCCACCGTTAAAATCACCGGGGTCCCGGTCACCTGGGCCACCTGGTAGGAGCTGGCTTTTGTGGTCAGCCCTACCCCGTCGTAAAAACCCATAACCCCTTCGGCAACGGCCAAAGAAAAGCCGCTGCTTCCCTGGGCCATCCGGTAGCATAGCATATTGGGGCTTAAAAATTGCAAGTCCAGGTTCCGGCAGGGGGTGTGGAGGGCGGAAGCGTGGAACATGGGGTCGATATAGTCCGGCCCACACTTAAAAGAGCACAGCCTCTCCCCCCGGCGGTTTAAAAGGGTAAGAAGGCCGGATACCAGGGTGGTTTTTCCACAGCCGCTGTTGGTACCGGCGATGAGGATGCGATCGATGGTCTTTTCCATAAAAACACCTGCAAAAATAGCCGCTGCAGGTTCCTGTGACTGCCGCGGCTGCATTTCATAAAAAGAAGGGGAGGCGGACCACCTCCCCTTGGAAGTCACGCAGGAGGGTGCTTTCTGGTGGGCAATCTGTAGGAGGCGGGGTAAGGGGGAAACCACTTAATACAGCACCAAAAAGCAAAACTGCGGCAGCTTTTGCCAGCTGCCGCAGCCGTATTTCTGCGTCAAAAGCCGCCGGGCAGCCCGTACTTGCAGACGCCAAGCGCAAGAACCGCTCCAGCAGGTATCCTGGCTTGCGCATCCTAAGCCCCAAACCGGTCTTCTCAGGACAAACCCAATGACCCGCTTTCGCAATTGGCTGAGACCTCCGCACTTACAGTGGCGGTACCGCTCGGGATTTCCACCCGATTCCCTATTCTCCCCCAAAGCCTGACCGGCCCGGGAGCACTGAAGCTGTTATTCACTTTCGGTAATATTTTACCACAGGGCTCCGGGCTTGTCAATAAAGAATGCGGGGGCAAGCTGTAGATCGTTCAAAAGTTTCTTTTATGAGAATTCCGAGGCCGCAAGTCCAATGTCAGACCGAAAATATCAAGTTTTAACTTGCACTTTGGAATTACCTTTGTGTTTGCGGATTCGATTTCTGTTATGAATCCGTCATTTTGGGGTTTCTTCAGCAATCCGCTTCTTTTTCGTTCAGCTCTTTCACATTGTCGCGTAAAAAATATGATGGCGCCGCAACACGGAATCCGAGGTCGAACGAATAGGGATTGAAAAATAGGGAATTTTATATTACAATTCGTGTATAAAAAGTTCCCTGGGAGGTACCGTATGAACAACAACTATCCTCAAATTCAAGAGCTGCTTCATCAGAAGGCCGACTACCAAGCACGGCTGAATTTACTGCCATACGACGGGACTCCGGAAATCAAGGAGGATGGCAATCGTAAATACTTGTATGTCCGTAAGCGCATTGGGCCTAGGCTAAGCTCTACTTATGTGGATATTTATTCCGATGCCCTATACCAAATGCTGCTCCGCAATGCCCGTGATGCAAGGGAATATCGTAAAAACATTCGGCGGCTGGATAAGGAGTTGGCGCAGCTTGGCTATACGGGCCTGGAAATCTCGCCCCGCGTACAGCTGAATCTTGATTTTGCCCGTGCCAATATGAAATCCAACATCTATGATCAGGCAATTTTGGAAGGTGTTGCAACAAGCTTTCCACAAACAGAGGATATCATCGATAATGGCATCGTGAACGGCATGACCGCAACGGATGTACAGAAAATTTTAAATCTGAAGCACGCTTGGGAGTTTATTCTCGACCGGGATGTAATCACCTATCCCAGCGACTATTCCATTTTGTGCCACATTGCGAAGCTGGTGAACGAAGGCTTCTTTCAGGACGGCGGCCGAATTCGAGGTGTCCCTGTAACAATCGGCGGTTCCAGCTATGTGCCGCCCCTGCCCATTGAAACGGTGATCAAAGAGCACCTGGAAGATATTCTGAAACAGGAACTGCCTTCCGATGAAAAAGCGATTACGCTTTGTCTATACTGCATGAAAGCCCAAATTTTTACTGACGGAAATAAGCGTGCTTCCGTCATTTTTGCAAACCATTATCTCATTTCGCAAGGCGGTGGAATGCTGATTATTCCGGAAAGGGAGGTGCCGGAATTTAAGCGGCTTCTTGTTGCCTTTTATGAGGACAGAAGTACCGACATCTTTCTTTTTATGAAAAAGCGATGTGTGAAGTCCTTTTGATCTAGGGAACATTTTTAACTGTTTCTATTCAAAAAATTCCCTATTCATCTTCCGCCGCCTTTCTGATTGGGCGACGGTTTGACATTTCCCCTGTGTACCTGTATAATAACCCCAGAAAACTGTCAAAAACTCACCTTTTGGAGGATACCCCCTATGAGAATGCGCAAAATGAAGAACCTGGAGCCCCGGACGGAGAAGTGCGCCGCTTACCGGATCCTGGAGCCGGAAACCAAAAAGGGCCACTGGCGGGAGCTGATGCCGGGCTGCACCGCCCTGTGGGTAGAGGTCGGCTGCGGCAAGGGCAAGTTCACTGCGGAAACTGCCCAGGCAAACCCCGATGTGCTGCTCATCGCCGTGGAGCGGTGCCGGGAGGCCATGGTGGTGGCTATGGAAAAGGCCAAGGAAATGGGCCTGACCAACGTTTTTTACATCGACATGGATGTGGCCGAAATTGAAAACATCTTCGCCCCCGGGGAGATTGACCGGCTGTTTATCAACTTCCCGGACCCCTGGCCACGGAAGAAAAACGCCAAACGCCGCCTGACCCACCGGGGCTTTTTGGACAAGTACTGCCGGGTCGTCAAAGAAGGCGGCGAATTCCACTTTAAGACCGACAACGCGCCGCTCTTTGCTTTCTCCCTGGAGGAGTTTGCCGCCTGCGGTCTGGAAACCAAGAACGTTACCGACGACCTGCACAGAGATGGCATCGTGGGCATCATGACGGGCTACGAAGAGAAGTTCCACGCCCTGGGCACCCCCATCCACCGGTGCGAAGTGGTATGCAAGCCCTTCGTGCTCCCCAAGGAAGAGAAGGCCGCCCCCGAGGAGGCATAAAAATGCCCTATTTCGTAGAAAACTGTGACATAGCCGTAATCGGGGCGGGCCATGCGGGCATCGAGGCTGCCCTGGCTGCCGCAAGACTGGGGCTCAAAACCATTCTCTTTACCATCAATCTGGACGCCGTAGGCAATATGCCCTGCAACCCCGCCATCGGCGGCACCGGCAAGGGGCACCTGGTAAGGGAGCTGGATGCCCTGGGCGGCGAAATGGGCGTAGCGGCGGACCATAGCTGCATCCAGTACCGGATGCTGAACCGGGGCAAGGGCCCCGCCGTCCACTCTTTGCGGGCCCAGGCAGACCGTCGGCGGTACCAGGAATACATGAAGCACACTCTGGAAAAAACGCCCAATCTGGAACTGAAGCAGGCCCAGATTGTAAAGGTGCTGACGGAGAACGGGGCGGTATCCGGGGTGGAAACCAACCTGGGGGCCCAATATGGAGCCCGGGCCCTGGTGGTAGCCACCGGCACCTATCTGGACTCCACCGTCATCATCGGCCCCTCTGTCCTCTCCTCCGGGCCGGACGGGATGCACCCCAGCATCGGCCTGGCCGACAGCCTGAGAAGCCTGGGGCTGTCCCTTCGCCGGTTTAAGACAGGTACCCCGCCCCGGGTCAACCGCCGGAGTATTGACTTTTCCAAAATGGAGCTCCAGCCCGGGGACAACACCGTGGAGCCCTTCTCCTTCCGCACGGAGGGCAAGGTGAATAACTCCGCCGTGTGCTACCTGACCTACACCAACGAGGAAACCCACAGAATCATCCGGGAGAACCTGCACCGGAGCCCCATTTACGACGGCACCATTTCCGGCGTGGGCCCCCGGTACTGCCCCAGCATCGAAACCAAGATTGTCCGTTTCCCGGAAAAGACCCGGCACCAGCTTTTTATTGAGCCCTGCGGCCTGAACACCGAGGAAATGTATATCCAGGGCTTCTCCTCCAGCCTGCCGGAGGATGTGCAGATCCAGATGCTGCGAACCGTGGCAGGATTGGAGAACGCCGAAATGATGCGCCCGGCCTATGCCATCGAGTACGAATGCGTCGACCCTACGGAGCTGAAGCCCACCCTGGAAAGCAAAAAGGTGCCCGGACTCTACGGCGCCGGGCAGTTTAACGGCACCTCCGGCTACGAAGAGGCCGCCGCCCAGGGGTTGGTTGCCGGCGTCAATGCCGCCCTGAAGCTCTTAGGCAAGCCCCCCATGATCCTGACCCGGGACACCAGCTATATCGGCACCCTCATTGACGACCTGGTCACCAAGGGCACCCAGGAGCCCTACCGGATTATGACCAGCCGGTCCGAATACCGGCTGCTGCACCGGCAGGACAATGCGGACCAGCGTCTGACGGCCATCGGGGCCCGGGTGGGTCTGGTGCCTCAGGAACGGCTGAAGGCCGTAGAAGCAAAGTATGAAGCCGTCAAGCGGGAAATTGCCCGGCTGGAAGGCAGCGGCATTCCAGGGTCCCCGGCTTTGAACGAAATGCTTATCCTTCGGGACACGGCTCCCGTGGAAAACTCTGCCAGGCTGGCAGACCTTTTGCGCCGCCCCCAGGTCAGCTATCAGGACCTGGCCCCCTTCGACAAGGAGCGGCCGGAGCTGCCCCTGGCCGTGACGGAAGAGGTGGAAATTCAGCTGAAATACGCCGGGTACCTGGCCCGCCAGGAAAAGCAGGTAGCCGAATTCAAAAAGGAAGAAGCCCGGCTCCTGCCCGAAGACCTGGACTACAACGCCATCTCCGGCCTGCGCCTGGAAGCAAGGCAGAAGCTAAGTGAAATTCGCCCCGTGTCCCTGGGCCAGGCCGGCCGCATTTCCGGCGTCAGCCCGGCGGACATTGCGGTATTGATGATTTATTTGGAGCAGAAAAAGTAACCTTTTCCCACCCCTGCGCATATCCTGTTAGGACCCAACTTTTCAGGAGGTGCGCTATGCCCATTGTGAAAACGGATGTGCCCATGACCTATGCCCTGTGCCGGCAGACCATGGACGAAATCGTCAGCGCCTATCCCGTCTGCGGAAGGCGGACCATCGGTACCACCGCCTTTGGCCGGGACATCGATGCGCTCAGCATCGGCTCCGGAGGCCGGACGGTGCTGTTTGCCGCCGCCTTCCATGCCAACGAGTGGATCACCGCCACGGTGCTTTTGAAGTTCGCCGAGGAGCTGTCCCGGGCCATCACGGAGGGCGGCAGCATCTACGGCATTCCCGGCAAACTCTTTGAATACAACTGTCAGATCTTTCTGGTACCCATGGTGGACCCGGACGGGGTGGACCTGGTGACGGGTGCCATCCCCGTAGGATCCCTGCAATGGGAAAAGGCCGCGTCTCTTTCTGACAACTATCCGAATATCCCCTTCCCCGAGGGCTGGAAGGCCAATCTTTTAGGGGTGGACCTGAACCTGCAATACCCCGCCGGTTGGCTCCGGGCCAGGGAACTTAAATTTTCTCAGGGCTATACCAGGCCCGGCCCCCGGGACTATGTGGGAAGGGCTCCTTTGAGCCAGCGGGAAAGCCGGGCCATGGCGGCCTTTACGGAGTACCTGGACCCGGCCCTGGTTCTGGCCTTCCACACCCAGGGGGAGACCATTTACTGGAAATATGACGATATTGTGGTTCCAGGCGCCCAGGCCCTGGGCCAGGAATTCGCCCGTCTCTCCGGCTATGCCTTATCCGATACTCCCTATCAGTCCAGCTTCGCAGGCTACAAGGACTGGTTTATTAAGAACTGGGTCCGGCCCGGGTTTACCATTGAGGCCGGTTTTGGGGAGAACCCCCTGTCGATTGAACAGTTTGACAAAATCTATCGGGACTGCCTGGGTATCCTGACCACCGCTGCCCTGGGGCTTCCGGAGGAAGAGAACAAATAAAAAATCGGAGCCGATGCTGCACCGACTCCTGCAAAATTCCGATATGCGCCCCCTTGCAATTGCCCAAAATACAAAGGACAGCAATTGACAAAGGCACTCCGCTGGGATATAATGAGAATATAAAGGGGCTACCAGTAGGACGGCTCCCCAATGTATCACAGAGAAGTAACTGCGATTTTGGAAGAGTGGCGGTTACTTCTCTTTGTTATTCCGGAAAACCAGGGCAATGACAGCGATGATCACCATGCAGAACTGAAAAAGTCCTTCCCATGTAAGCATAATTGCCACCCCCTTTCAAGTGAACGGGGGCAAAGATTATGTATCACCCCCGGATAAGAAGACCAGGGGAACCGCCTACCGGGGTACTGGTAGCACCATAGTCAGCATAACACGATGTTTTACGAAATACAAGAAAAATGTTTTTTCTGACAAGCTTTTTGCAGAATTTCCATTTTATATACTACACCATACAAAAAGGAGTGTTCCCCATGCCCTGTACCACCATCCTTGTAGGCCGCCAGGCTTCTGCCGACGGGTCTACCATCATTGCCCGGAACGATGACGCCGGGTCTTTTCACTATACCCCCAAAAAGGTAACCGTTATTCCCGCCCGGAAGGAGGCCACCACTTATAAGAGCGTCCTGTCCGGGGTGGAGGTTCCCATGCCGGGAAACGCCATGCAGCACACCGCGGCGCCAAATGCCGTAGAGGGGAAGGGCATCTGGGCAGCCAGCGGCATCAACGAGTGCAACGTATCCATGACCGCCACAGAGACCATCACCTCCAACCCCAGAGTTCTGGGAGCGGACCCTCTGGTTGAAAGCGGCATCGGAGAAGAGGACTTTGTCATGCTGGTGCTGCCCTATGTCCATTCCGCCAAGGAAGGCGTAGAGTATCTGGGAAAGCTCCTGGAAACCTACGGTACCTACGAGATGAACGGCATTGCCTTCCAGGATGAGAAGGACATCTGGTGGCTGGAAACCATCGGCGGCCACCACTGGATGGCCCGGCGGGTACCCAAGGACGGCGTTGTGGTCATGCCAAACCAGCTGGGAATTGACCGGCTGGACCTGACGGATACCGCCGGAAAGAGCAGCCTCTTCTCCAAGAACCTGCCCCAGTTTATTGCGGACAATTCCCTGGACCTAAGCATGGACGGCCCCTTTGACCCCCGGCTGGCCTTCGGCTCCCACGACGACTCGGACCATGTATACAATACCCCCCGGGCCTGGTTCATGCTCCGGTATCTCCTGCCCCATTCCTTTACCTGGGAGGGGCCAAATGCAGACTACGGCCCGGAGGACGACGATCTGCCCTGGTGCGTGCGGCCCGAGCGGAAAATCACCGTGGAGGATGTAAAATACCTCTTGTCCTCCCACTACCAGGGCACCCCCTACGACCCCTACGGCAGCTATGGAGACCCTGCCCTTCGTGGCAAATACCGGCCCATCGGCATCAACCGGACGGATTTTCTGTCCATCAGCTGCATCCGGCCCGGCGTGCCCGCTGACTGCGCCGCGGTGCAGTGGATCTGCTTTGGCTCCAACGCCTTTAACGTGGGCCTGCCCATCTATGCCCGGGTGCCGGAGGTGCCGGAATACCTGAGCTGTACCACCGGCCACGCCGATACGGGCAGCTTCTACTGGGTCAGCCGCCTGATCGGCGCTCTGGCCGACGGCAGCTACAAGGGAAGCCTCATCTACATCGAGCGCTATCAGCTCTCCGCCGCCTCGGAGGCACGAAGGATTCTGAACCGGTTCGATAAGCTTCTTACCGCCCAGCGGGATCAGCAGAAGCGCTTAGAGCTGCGGCTGCAGGCCAATCAGGAAATTGCGGACGCCATAAAGGAGCTGAGCCAGAAAGCCCTGGACCAGGTGCTTATTGAGCGCAGCAACGTGATGAAAAACGCCTACGCCCGGTCCGACGCCTAAAAAGAGAGGAACAAAATGGTCGTCTTTTTCGATCTCGACGGCACCGTCGTCGATACCAAAACCTTATTCATCCCCCCTTCCGCGGCAAAGACCGTTACCGCCCTGCGGGAGGGCGGCCACATCCCCGTGGTCAATACCGGCAGGCCCTACGCCCACATTGACCCCCGGATCCGGGAAATGGACTTTTCCGGCTGGATCTGCGGCTGCGGCATGGAAATAAAGCTGAACGGCAGCTGGCTATACCGCCGCCATCCGGACGAACGCCTTTGTGCCTATGTGCGGGAACAGGTAGAAAAATGGAACATCCTGCCCCTGTATGAATGCAGCGACGGAAGCATGGCGTATGACCCGAACCACTTGGGTTACCCCAAGCAGCAATTGGAAATTCAGCAGATGCGGGAAAAGGGGTTCCCCATCACCACCGTACAGGAGCATCCCCGGTTTATGAAGTTTGTCTCCTGGTGCCCGGAGGCGAAAAACGCTCTGGGCTTCCAAAAGGCCATGGAGCCCTGGTTTACCGTCATCCACCGGGGCACGGACGGCTTTACGGAATTCGTTCTGAAAGGCTGCTCCAAGGCCGACGGGATGCGGGCTCTATTGGAAGCGCTCAATATTCCGCAGTCCGAAACCCTGGCCATCGGTGACAGCACCAACGACCTGCCCATGTTTGAGGCCGCCGCCCACAGTGTGTGCATGGGCAACGGCATGGAGGAGGTAAAGGGTATCGTCGAATACGTTACCGCCCCCCTGCCGGAGGACGGCGTACAAAAAGCCATGGAGCACTATGGCCTGATTTAACAATAGGAATCCCCCTCTGCCTTACGGCAGGGGGGGAACGCTTTGTTATGGTCTTACTTCGCGGCAATGGCTTCCGCAGCCAGCTTGCCGGAGGTCAGGGCCCAGGCGTTGTTGGCGCCGGAGGGGGAGTCGTCGCCCATGACCTGGCCGCAGTTTTCACCGGCGGCGTACAGGCCGGGGATGGCCTCGCCGGATTCATTCAGCACCTGCATGGAGGTGTTGATGACCAGGCCGCCCATGGTGGTAGCGAAGCGGGGCTTCTGCTCGATCAGGTAGTAGGGGCCCTCGCCGATGGTCTTGGTCAGGTAGGTAGCGGCTCTGCCGAAGTCGGCATCGGAACCGGCGGCCACAAAGCCGTTGTACTTTTCTACGGTAGCCTTCAGGTTGTCGGCGTTCACACCGGCAGCGGCAGCAGCCTCTTCCAGAGTTTCGCCGTGGGCAAAGACCGGGGTGCTGGTGCCGTTGGCTTCCAGATACTTTTCGATATCGGCATCGGAGATACCGGCGGAAGCCAGCTTGGTCTTCCAGACCTCAAAGGTCTCGGAATCCAGCAGCAGGTACAGCATACCGCCCTCCTGCTTCAGCTCCTCTTCCTCAAGCAAGGGCGGAGCATTCGCTTGAGCCCTCAGGGGGCCGTTTTTCGCCGATATGCCCAAGGCGCCGTAGATCAGCTGGACCAGGGCATCCGGGCCGCCCTCCGGGAGCACCGGGTCCTGCGGCTGGGAGCCATCACCGCTATGCCCGGGCAGGTTATCCCCGCTTTTATAGGAGCCTACCAAAAGGTCTACCCCGGGGCCTATGTCCGCATCCGCAACGATGTATCCTTCGCCCTGCAGGACCTGCTGGAGGAGGACGAACTGGACCTGGTCCTCTGCGCCCCCTCGGAGCGGTACTCCGACATTGTATTCTTTGACCTGGCGGAGCAGCCCCTGTATGTCTGCCTTTACCCCACCCATCCCCTGGCCAACCGGAAGGAGCTATTGCCGGAGGATCTGGCCGGTCAGGCCATGGTTGGCCACACCAAAAGCGGCCTATTTTATAAGCTTTACGAGGTGGCGCTGCGGGACCTGAAGCTCCACCCCCGGATCGTTGCCGAGGCCGACGAAGACAACTCCCTTCTGTCCCTGGTCCGCAGCCGCCTGGGCCTATGCATCGTAGCCATGAATCCCACCCTGAATACGGAGGGCCTTGTAACCGTCCCCTTCCGTCAGGACAAAGTCAAGCGCTTTATTGCCCTGGGCTGCAAAAAAAGCCGCCTGGAGGAATTCGACCTGCAGGCCATTCTCCGGCAGCTGTAGATAAAAAGATATTATAAATATCCTCTCCGTATGCTCATCAAGAGATTTTTCAAAAGCGCCCCTATTTTCAGCAACTTTTTCTTGATTTCTCCCTTTTGATATGATAGAATTCCCGATAGAGATGGGATTTCCATTTTACTGTTGTGTTATGTATGATATAAATAATATCATTTAAAAGGAGGGTCCTTCCATATGAAAAAGCTATCCTTTGCACTCCTTGCCCAAACGGTAAAAGCAGGGCGGAAGGCCAAAGGCCTGACCCAGGCCCAGCTGGCCGAAAAAACCGGCATCAACCGATCCATGATCGGGCAGCTGGAAAAGCAGACCTTTCAGCCCTCCATCGAGCAGCTGGAGGCCCTGGCTCAGGCCCTGGACTTTGAAATTACCGACCTGTATGTAGAAGACCCCGCCCCCAAGTCCGCCCCGGGCCGGGCCTACAATATAGCCGTAGCCGGTACCGGCTATGTGGGGCTGTCTATTGCCACGCTTCTTTCCCAGCACAACCACGTTACCGCCGTGGATATTATCCCCGAAAAGGTGGACCTCATCAACCGGCGGAAGTCCCCCATTCAGGACGAATACATTGAAAAATACCTTTCCGAAAAGGATCTGGACCTGACCGCCACCCTGGATGGGGAAAAAGCCTACCGGGATGCCGACTTTGTGGTCATCGCCGCCCCCACCAACTACGACAGCAAGAAGAACTACTTCGACACCTCCGCCGTGGAGGCCGTCATCGAGCTGGTGCTGAAGGTAAACCCCAATGCCACCATGGTTATCAAGTCCACTATCCCCGTAGGCTACACCGCCTCCGTCCGGAAAAAGTACGGTACGGACAATATTCTGTTCAGCCCGGAATTCCTGCGGGAGAGCAAAGCCCTGTACGATAACCTGTACCCCAGCCGGATCATTGTCTCCTGCGATGGGGCCAGCCGCAAAAAGGCGGAGATTTTCGCCTCTCTTTTGCAGCAGGGGGCCATCAAAGAGGACATCCCCACCCTGTTTATGGGCTTTACCGAGGCCGAAGCCGTCAAGCTCTTTGCCAATACCTACCTGGCCCTGCGGGTGAGCTACTTTAATGAGCTGGACACCTACGCCGAGACCAAGGGGCTGAACACAAAAGACATCATCGACGGCGTGTGCCTGGACCCCCGGATCGGCACTCATTACAATAACCCCAGCTTTGGCTACGGCGGCTACTGCCTGCCCAAGGACACCAAGCAGCTGCTGGCCAACTTCCAGGATGTGCCCCAGAACATGATGACCGCCATTGTGGAAAGTAACCGGACCCGGAAGGACTTTATTGCGGACAAGGTGCTGGAAATTGCCGGCGGCTACGAGGCCAACGACAGCTGGAGCGAGAGCAAGGAAAAAGAGACCGTGGTAGGCGTATACCGGCTGACCATGAAGGCCAATTCCGATAACTTCCGCCAGTCCGCCATCCAGGGGGTGATGAAGCGCATCAAGGCCAAGGGCGCTACCGTCATCATCTATGAGCCCACCCTGAAGGACGGGGATACCTTCTTCGGCAGCAAGGTGGTCAACAACCTGAAGAAGTTCAAGGCCCAGTCCGGCTGCATCATCGCCAACCGGTACGACAGCTGCCTGGACGATGTAAAGGACAAGGTCTTCACCCGGGACATCTTCAAGCGGGACTAAGGAGGAACCATGGATCAGATCGATTTACAGAACAAAACCGTTTTCGTAACCGGTGCCGCGGGCTTTATCGGCGCCAATCTGGTACTGAAGCTTCTGGATACCGTATCTCCCATAAACATCGTGGGCATCGACAATCTGAACGACTACTACGATGTATCCATCAAGCATTGGCGTCTGGAGAGAATCGCCGCCCTGGCTGCCCGGCACCCGGAATCCAAATGGACCTTTGTAACGGGCGACATTGCGGACAAAAATACCATCGACGGCATATTCGAAGCCCATAGGCCGGATGTGGTTGTAAACCTGGCCGCCCAGGCCGGGGTCCGGTACTCCATCACCAACCCGGACGCCTACATCCAGAGTAACCTGATTGGCTTCTACAACATCCTGGAGGCCTGCCGCCACAACATGGTTGCCCACCTGGTGTACGCCTCCTCCTCCAGCGTATACGGCAGCAACAAAAAGGTGCCCTACTCTACGGAGGATAAGGTAGATCACCCGGTGTCCCTGTACGCTGCCACCAAAAAGAGCAACGAGCTCATGGCCCACGCCTACAGTAAGCTCTATAACATTCCCTCCACCGGTCTGCGGTTCTTTACCGTCTACGGCCCCGCCGGCCGGCCGGATATGGCCTACTTTGGCTTTACCAACAAGCTATTGAAGGGCGAAACCATCCAGATTTTCAACTACGGCAACTGCCAGCGGGACTTTACCTATGTGGACGACATCGTGGAAGGGGTCCTGCGGGTGATGCAGGGGGCCCCGGAAAAGAAAACCGGAGAAGACGGCCTGCCCATCCCCCCCTACGCCGTATACAACATCGGCAACTCCAATCCGGAAAACCTCTTAGACTTCGTCCGGATTCTCTCCGAGGAGCTGGTAAGGGCCCAGGTACTCCCTGCGGACTACGATTTCGAAGCCCACAAACAACTGGTCCCCATGCAGCCCGGCGACGTCCCCGTCACCTACGCCGACACCACCCCCCTGGAACGGGACTTCGGCTTTAAGCCCGATACCCCCCTAAGGGAGGGGCTGCGAAGGTTCGCGGAGTGGTATAAGGAATTCTACAAAGTGTAATAAAAGCAGCCCGTTCGGCCCCGGAGGTGGGGTAGAACGGGCTGGTTGGAGTTATGAGGGTTTTTTCTGAATTATTTGGCTCCCGGAAAACGCTTGCGGTTTCTGCAAAAGCCGGTATACCGTATACAGCACCGCCCTCTTGCGCAAACTGATGTTTGGTGCGACGACATCAGGAGGCCCAGGGGGGCGGTGTGGTTTATGGTTTGTGCAATAGCTTCGTTCTGACCTTTTGAATCATTTCAAACATCAGTGCATTTTTCATCATCAGGTTGATTCCCACATAAACCAGTGCCCCGCATCCTACTTCTACAAAAAGGCCAATCGTATTGGGCAGTTTCAGAGCCATAAGTCCCAACACACATACGGACATAATGGCTGTACTCAATAGGCCTGTAGCAAGCGCCTTCCAGTTAATGCCAAAATGGACCTTCTTTTTCATATAAATAAACTGGATGGCATTTGTTACCAATTCACTGATAACCGATGCAATCACGGCTCCATTTTGCAATAGAACTGGAATCAATGCCGCATTCATGATAACATTGATTATAGATGCAGAAGCCGACGCAGGCAAAATGATTTTTTCGCTTTTAGTACTGTAAACCAGCTGATAACAAAACAAATCACCAAAGCCCTTAATTAAAATCAGAGGACACATAAGCCGGATAGTCCAAGCCGCCGGTGCGAAGGCCTCTCCATAAAGGAACTCCACTGTCTGCGATGCTACCAAAGCCATACCAACCGCCAAAGGGAGCGTCATCAGGCAAAGGATTTGAAAGCCTTTGTCCAAAAGCCGGTAAAAACCATCCCGATCATTTTCATAATAGTAGCTCAGTCTGGGTAGAAGTGCAGCAGTAACCGCATTTGCCATTGTAAGAACCATGGTAACTGTCTTTTGGGCATATGAATAGAAGCCAACGGACTCATCCGTTGCCATCATATTTAGCATCGTCACATCGATCTTATTATAAATACTGGACAGAAAAATAATGCAGGCAATTAGAAGCACCGGTTTCAAATGTTTTTTTAGTTCAATCCCGGAAAAACAGATTTTGACAAACTTTCTGGAATGAATCACATTGAAAACGTAATTACCACCGGTTGCCAGACTCGAAATCAGGGCATAAACAACATAATCCTGCCTTGTTTTCACAAAGAGAAACAGCGCAAGCAACGAAATTCCTTTCATTGCCAGGCTCCTGCCGGTGATGTAGCCGTATTCTTCCAGGCCATTATACATCCAGTCAATGTTCAGATAGTTAAAAACAATGGCAAGGCCACATACACCATAGAGCGCCCATTCTCCGTGAAACCCCGCATTTGCAAGCACAAGCGCAAAAAAGCCAACCACCGCCAGAGTTGTTGATACAATATTCAGCAGCAGCAGCTCCGTAAACAGCTTGTTCTTTTTCGCTTCACTATCCCGAATCTTTGCAAATTCACGCACACCATAGGACGGCAGTCCCAAAGCTGCAAGCGTCACAAAATATGATGCAATATTCTGCGCCGACGCAACCTTTCCAACACCGGCAGGAAGCAGGATCCTCGAGACATAAATGGAAGTTGCAAATGGAAATAGTATATTGACAACCGTGTAGATAATATTATAAATTGAATTTTTAGCGAGTGATTTTTGCATTGTATTCGGGGCCTATCGCCCTAAACTCCTTCTGTCATTTTGTGCCCAGTTCTCATGTAAAGAGCTTTATCCCGATTTTACCGCTATTTTCTTTATCTTTTTTTCTATTCTATACGGCACCGATGCAACCTTTGTGACTCCATGAGCAATACTATATCCAAACCGTTCTGTAAGTTTCCATTCCAAATTTTGAAGTTTTCTTTCTTTTTCATTTATCCAGGTCATCGAAAAATGATGGATACTTACCGTTTCATCCGTAATGTGTATTATTCCCGTCAGCGGAGATTTCGGTGAAAAAACATCTTCCTCATAAACGGCAATTCCGGCTTCTAATTCTTGAAATGTCCTTTTTGTGTCATCCAAGCCAAACTTTTTCAATATTTCTGTTTGATAATGCGGGCACGCCATCAAATTCAAAGACCCGTCCTTATTATAAAAAGACATATTATCGTATAATTTAAGAATTGCTTTTAATGCCGGATGACCTTTCTCCGAACCATATCCCAAACCAAATGCTACTGAATTTTCATATGCGACTTTCTTTTTGTCCAGCAGCGGATCTCGATATTCCCATCCGCAAAACAAGCTGTGACTTAAGAACTTATCCAGTGGTTTAATAAGTTCGACATCTGTATCCATATATACACCACCATATTTATACAGAACATCTACTCTGGCATAATCTGATACAAACGCCCACTTTTTTTCCTTGTATGCGGCTCTTATATACGCATTACTATTTACATCATAGTTGCTTTCATTCCACTCTATTATTTCATAATCTGGACAGTATTTTTTCCATGACGCTATGCATTTCTTCGCATCTTCTGGAAGCGGGTTGCCTCCAAACCAGCAGTAGTGTATCACCTTAGGTATCATAGTCTATTCTCCTCTATTATTTCCCCAGTCAAATTTTATATATTTACATTAGAAATAATTTGATTACCCCAGTTTATGGTGTATTGTTGTTACCGCTTGCCAAAAGTTCTCTGATAGAATCTTTTTATCCGTTTCCTATAGTTATCTACCCAATACAAATATGGCCAACCAACCGTCATCAAGTCCATATCGCTCCGATTATCCGGTAAGTCTTTTTTAACAAACCTGTCCGGTAAAATCTCGAAACAGGTATCATCTAAAGACACTTTAACACGCATTTTTCGCATTTGAAGATGGATATATGCAAATTCCGTCTGAATAAGTTCTGCACCGTTCCACTCAATTCGTATAACACTACCGTTGTTCCAATAATATCGCGCTCTCCTATACTCCTCATTTACAAAATTATGTTGAGAAGCATCATAAAATGCCCGAATAAATTTTGCGGAGAAAACTGACGGATTCATACTCAAATCACTTTCGTATATCTTTGCTCCATCTTCAGAAAAAACTTTATGCACATTGCTGCTGTTATTACAGTCTTCATCAAACACAAAAATTTTATTTGTTGTAAACGCCTCCTTATATGGATACCGTCCTTCAAGCGGTTTCATAAACCGACGATTGTTAGCATATGTATTTTTGTAGAGTGTCAAATGTCCCGCAGCAAAAAGTTTATCATAACCTTTGTTTAACAAAGGGGTTAGCATTTTTTCAAGATTTCCAAAAAGCAAATCGCAATCGCAGTGCCCCCAATATTTGTAATCCTTTATATATTCTTCAAAAATAAATCCATATGCCGGTTTATAGTCACACAATTTATAGGGGGAATCAAGCGACACATCGAATTCAAATTTTGCATTTGCACTATTCCGTATGTCTTCCAATGTGGTTTTTATCACATGAACATTTTGGGGGCACTCATAACCAAATTGATTATCCGTAAAAATCATCCATGTGTATTTAGGATTTAACGCACACGACTTAAGAAACAATGGAAAATAATTATTAAACTCTCCGAAATACGGTAAAATCAATACACATTCTCTAGTTTGGTTCCTCATTAAAACAATACCTCATAAATTCTTCATAGCTTGAAAATTCAGGAGAATGTTCTTTCATATATGTAATTGAGAGATTTTGAGTATTGCCCAGTTGAAGTTTATCCGTAAATATATTGTTCTGCAACGCACTGTCATATGTTTCAAACAACATGAAATACTCATGGAAGATGCTCTGACCAGGTCTTCTTTGAAACCGCTCGTGGTATTTTATTGCTAGTTCCTTGGCTTCAGCTTTTTGCCTCGAGCAACGCTTTTCGAAAAACTCATCAATACTCATAATTCTCTGCGCCGGTACACCTGCGTACACACTGTTCGGGGAACAGTCTTTTGTCACTACACTTCCTGCACCAATTACAACATTGTCTCCAATTCTGACATTTTTTTCAATAATCGCATTCATTCCAATAAACACATTATCGCCAATTTCAACAATGCCGCTGGCTCCAAATACCCCCCCCCGGTAATTTTTGAGCACTGACCACGAATAGTCGTGCGTCAATATTTTTACGCCTTCAGTAATTCGCACATGGTCTCCAATCGTGATCATCCAGGGGTATTGTTCATCAATCAATGTCTTTGTCGGAGCATATATAATGCAGTCATCCCCAATCTTCATTCCTACTGATCTCAAATGTCGAATATATGATGATGATTCCGCTTTATATCCATAAGCAGCCTTCCTTACAATATCCTTTAAGCCCACTTTTTATCGCTCCCCCGTTCTATCCCTTTGTGTACACACTTCATGGCCACAAGCCCAATCGCCATACCGAAATAAATCAAATAGGCTGTATCCACTTTAATTGCTGAACTATGCCACATCAAACCAATCATCGCAATGGTATAAACAGCACTCATTATCATATATGGCTGGCATATCCTAGGATATTTTTTCAGCTTACTAAACAGTGTAATAATTAGCGTCACAAAAAAAAGCAAATAGAGGCCAAACCCCAAAATTCCGCACTCCAAATATGTCCACTGATTTGTAAACCACCGGTAATTATAATCGCCATACATCCTATAAAAATCACTTTGAAGGAAGGAAAAAGCAGATGTGTCACAATTTCCAATCCCCAGCCCAAACCATTTTTTAATCGGTGTTCTCAGGAATAAACTATTAATCACTTTAAAAGATCCAACTCTAGGGATCCGGTAGCCTTCATCAAAGGTAGCAGTCGCATAATTCATAAAATTCTCTTTGTTTAGAAGAATACTTAGCATATCTGGTGCCAAACGGTTGACCGCATAAATAGCAACAACGAACCCCACCAATATTCCCAGCAATATAGCAAGTTTTCTAACCGTTAATCCTTTTTCAATATACTGATTGATTATTACCGACAGCAAGATGCAAAGGACCGCCAGCATTAGCATCATTTTTTCCTCAGCCATTGCTCCGAGCATAAACGTAGCGGCTACAATAAACACAAATTTTTTGAATGTTGTTTTTTTTCTAAAATAGAGATTCACATAATAGCAAAGCAGCAGCAAGCAAAATGGATTTAGTCCACCGCCACCCCAAAAAATACCACCGCCAAAATCATCACTAAACAGTCCAAGGATAAAATATTTATATAACCCAACAATAGCGTTAAATATCTGCGCTTTAAAATAGAACCGGATAACCCTTTCAACATCGTCAAGTGTAAAGAAAAATACTACTCCAAAGAAAATAATGAAATAGCGGCCCAAATTTCTCAAGCCCCAAAAAATCAGTGGCAGTTTTACCAAATTTATACATGCACCGATCATCAAAGAGAGCAGAAGGGCTGTCAAAATATTGATGAGCGGTGCGCATTCTTTTCGAATCTCTTTTATATGCTTCATTTCAAAATAAAATAGAATCAAATTTAAAATATCACATATATAGAAAGTCGAAAGGCTGACTCCAAACAAACTATACGCTGCCGAAAACAAAACACATGCATATAATATCCAATTTATGCACTTTTTAGGCGTTATAATAAACAATTCTCTTCGCATGCCCTCTATCTCCCTAAAAACTGCTGGAACTGTATCAGCGCTATAACGCTTAAGCTCAACTTCTGCTTTATACAATAATGGATGACTCCTCTTACTTTAGAAAAGCTGGTTCCAGGTACAGCTCTTACAATTTCCTGAACCATGCCATCGTTGCATATTTGGGAAATTGACTTGTAGATTTCTTTAAAGCCAATTTCCTTCATACAACCAACTTCACTTTTCATACAGGCAAGTAAATTATCCAGAAATGGTCTTTTGATTCTATATCTTACTTCATCGCTGTAAAGATCTGACGAACACAACAACTCCAATTTCTGTTGAAAATCAACCAGCTTTTCAAATCGATCCGGTCTATATACATGTGTAAGCGACTCACCATTTTCACAATAGAAATAATACGCCTTCTCTACAATGCAAACGCTATGAACACTAGGCATAAGCTCCATTAAAGAGTAAACATCCTCGCTAATATATTGTCTTTCTGATACAAAATGGAATTTACAATCCACCAAAAGCTGTCTTCGATACAAACAGCACCATGCACTCATCAGCAAATCGCTTGCTATACCGGTTTTCGGATCTGTACATATCAGTTCGGGCAAGAATTTCGCCATAACCTCTTTGCCCTCATATTTTGCTAATGCAGTTTTAGGAATAAAAGTTTCTGTAATATTTCCATTTTTATCAACATTATGCCGACCAAATTCAATCAAATCAGGTTTTTCAGCAATTATAGTATTATATACTTCTTCAAACAATCTTTTATCGATATAATCGTCACTATCGAAAAAGCAAATATAATCTCCTGTTGCTACATCCAATCCAGAATTTCTTGCCTCACCTAAACCTGCATTTATTTTATGTATAACCTTAATCCTGTTATCAACCTTTGCCCACTCATCACTTATTAGGGGGCAGTTATCTGGAGAGCCATCATCAACCAAAATTATCTCCAGATTTTCATATGTCTGATTCATGACACTATCAAGACATCTATTCAAATATTTTTCCACATTGTAAATTGGTAACACTACACTAAATTTAATCATTTGATTCATTCCAAGCTCCTCATAGATGTACCTACTAAACAACCATCCCTATATCTTATGAGAAATGCCAAAATCATATAGTTTCAACAACCATTTTATACTTCTCATCCCATGTTAATTTTTCGTTTGCGTATTTATAACCGTTCTGGCCTAGCTGTTTCGCCAATTCTTTGTTCTGCCCCAATGTGACAATCGCATTACAGAAATCAGCTTTAATATTATCAAGCGTCTGTTCTGTATTTACAAAAATGCCGCAACCAACTTCTTTTAACTGACTGCAAAAACTTGTATCAAATGCAACGATTGGCACTGCATATGCCATTGCTTCCAGTAATACATTACCACTTGTTTCTCTCAAGCTAGGAAGAACAAAAATATCCGCTGTCTTATAAGCTTCTGATATTTGATTCAAAGGTCTATTTCCCAAAAGATTTATGTGATTTGCCACAACACTATTTTCTATTTTCTTTTCAATACTTTCTCGATCCGCTCCATCTCCATATATATCCAATTTCCAAGACAGATCATTTGGCATATAACTTAAAGCATCAACTAAAAATGCAATTCCTTTTTTCCCGATTAACCTTCCGACAAAAACTATTTTGCAAGTTTGATTATTCCGTTTAAAATAATCTATATTTCTATACTCTTCTCTCAGAGCCAATTCTGGCAGCAATTCTACGCTTTTACCAACTATTTTTTCTATTTGAATTTGTGTTTCCTTATTAATACAGTAAATAGCCTTATACTGTTTGATGGCATTTCTATAAAATGGATTCCATGAACAGCTTTTATTAACAAATTCTCTAAATGCAGCAGCAAATTGATTTTTTTCATAGGCCTTCAATGGCTTAGGTGTGACCTGTGCACCACCCATTGGTCCCCAAATCACCTTTGCACCTTTAGCTTTATACATCTCACTTGGAATCCTGTAATCATTCATAGTAACATGATGGATTACATCAAAACGGGTTCCTGAATGTTTAACCCAAAGCCATGCCCAATGCCGCCATAAAATATAATACATATGATGAAAAGCGGAATGCTTTTCTCTGAACCAGTTAAGTGCATTAGGGACATCAAGAATAGCCAATTCAACATGCTGTATATTAAATTCTTTGAGACCTCTTCTCGTGTCCTTCTCATTGAATTTCTTAGTAAGAAGGATTATTCTATCTCCTTCTTTATAGTTTTTCTCGTACTGTAAAACCCAATTCCAACCAATACTATCCTCTGAACCCTTATAAGGGTTCACACTATATGCAGAAATAAGATAATTCATTATTGCCTCCGTTCCTAAAAACACGGAAGCACATGTAACGAGAATCACCTTATTCGTAGATAGCATTATCATAAAGGGTAGTAAATCTTTAGAATTTACGCGGTTTCAAAAATCGAATTATACTTTTTCTCCCACGTTAATTCATCATTTACATATCTATATCCATTTGTTCCCAGCTCGCAGCACAATTGCCTGTTCCCAGATAATTCCACTAAAGCGCCGCAAAAATCAGCCTTTACCTTACCTATATCCTGGTTCGTTTCTACAAAGATACCGCAATTATGTCTTTTAAGCTGAGTGCAAAAACTTGTATCAAATGCTACTATAGGCAATCCATATGCCATAGCTTCGATTAAAACTGTCCCGCCAGTTTCACGAAGAGATGGCATTACAAACACATCCGCATTGTAATAATATGACATCATTTGATTATGCCGAATTTCTCCAAGCATATTTACATAATCATTTAATCCATATTCATCAATAAGTTGTGAAACCGTATCGGCAAGGTACCCCCCCCCACACAGATTTAATTCAAAATCAACTTTATCTTTTAACATATTCATTACCTCAATCAAAAAAACAACGCCTTTCTTTTCAATCAATCGTCCAGAGAACAGAATTTTCAATTTTCCGTCAGGCTTCGTAATTATTTCCCGATTTTTATATTCTTCCGCTATACCAAGCTCTACCATCTGTTGCGTGTGTTTTTTTCCTCTAATCCGCGTAATTTGTTGATATGTCTCATCATTGCTCGCTATAACATCTGTATATGCTCTTATTTTCTTTATATAAAAGGGATTTACACTACAAGAAGCGTTAACTAGCTCGCGGATTTTAGCCGTAATTATATTCTTTTCATATATTTTCAAGCTATCCGGTGTGATTTGTGCCCCTCCTACTGGGCCAAATATAGTTCTTGCATTCTTTGCTTTGGACATTTCACCGGGTATTCTATAATCTCCCATCGTCACATGATGAATCACATCGAAGTTAATACCTGACTGTTTTACCCATTTCCAAGCATAATGCTGCCACAAGATATAGTACATATGATGGAACATCGAGTACTTTTCTCTAAACCAATTTAGAATAAGCGGCACATCAGTGATAGCTAGTTCAATGTGTTTAATTCCAAATTCTTCAAGTCCCTTTCGAGTATCTTCTTCATTATATTTTTTTGTAAGAAGAATGATTTGATCTCCTGCTTTATAATTTTTTTCGTATTGTAAAACCCAATTCCACCCCACACCATCTTCCGATCCATGGTATGGATTCACACTATACGCAGAAATAAGATAGTTCATCATTTCACCTCCCAAGAATTAGCATTGAAAGTATGCGACTTTTTCTAACAATGTATTTTGATAGAAATATCGGAGCTATCACTCCAAAGAGCAACATTAACCAAGCATATACTAAATAATCAAATCCTAAGATTTTGCCACATACAACAAAAATCGCCTGCTGCACATAATACCCAATCATATATATATCCATTCCATAATCACCTAGCACCATCCACAGCTTTTCTCCACAATGGTAATGTTCAATCTGCACGGCAATAGCAAAAAGCAGAAATACACCAATAACGGTTACTGCGGTTGCCAAAATCCATGACTGAGACTTATAGATTCTAACAAACGCAAGCATCATATATCCTACGGAAACAACCGCTATTATCACTATTCCTTTTACCGACATCAGTAGTTCGGAATTCTTTATTTTTTCATAAAGATATTTTCTCGTAATACTTCCTGCAAAATAAATCCAGGCATAGCTGAAGAAAAATCCCACAATATAGCCGGATTGTTTGAAGACAACTGTGTTTAACACATATACCACAAACATAACACCCGCTAAAACTGTACGACTCACGCTATCAAATAAGATTCCAAAAATAGAAATAACAAACAAAGCATACAGAAACCAAAGACCACCATTTGGATTGTTTCTTCCAATTAAAACATCTACTGCAAGAGTAGAATAATTAAGTGGATTCCTTGCAAATGCTCCAAATATAACTTTGAGTAAGGCTGTAACGAATGTCAAAAAGGAGTACGGTATCATTAGTCGTTTGGCTTTCTTTATAATCGCCTGTTTCTTTTCGCTAGAGCTTCTCCTTTTTTCTCCTTCAAGAAATCCGCTGATAAAAAAGAAAGCTGGCATATGGAAACAATACACAAAGCTTTTTATAAAGCCTAGAACTGTAGGCATTTCCGTTGTATCGAAAGAATGTCCGATGACGACACAAAGCACCGCCATTCCTCGCATTATATTTATTTCGTTAAAGTACTGTTTTGCACCTTTTTCCATTGCAAAGCCTTTCCTTTATTTGCCATTGCCAGGCACCGTTCTACTTTATTTTACTCCATCTGGAATACAGCACCAGCCCCCCAGGCACACACAGCATCGCAAGAATTTTGTGTTTTGACTTACGAACCAAGTCTTTAACACCAAAACCGGCAAATTTCCCATATGTAATATACTGAAGCCCGCCTTTAATCCTGTACCGAATATTCAAATCCGGCTCCATAAATTCTTCTGCTCGATGTAGGCATCCCATCGGCGAAGCAATATTATGCTTGCGCCGATTGTTCGTCAAACCGCCCTCAAGATAATTTCCTATATAAATAGACTTGTTAATATGTACCATTTCATACTTTCTGGCCATTCTGACCCAAACCAAGTCTTCCCCCAGGAATTTTTCATTTGGGTATTCTGGAAACGGAAATTCTTTTAAGCAATGTGTTTTAAACACTTCAGCCTTGTCCGCACCGGTATCATTTCCGTTTACACGCACCTGAACATAGGAGCCGATTTGCTCATCCTTATCAAATTTCTTGCCATTGACTTTTCCATCAGGAAATGCTCTAAGAAACGCATAGCCGCAAATATTATCTCGTACACCATACTTTTGATGAATCTTTAGAATCGATTCAATTGCATCCTCTGTCACAACATCATCTGAGTCAACTATAAACACGAGTTCACTGTCAATGGACTGTACACCAACATTCAAAGCTGTATGTTTCCCACCATTGCCTTTGTAAATATATCGTATTGGAAATTCGCTTTTCTCTTGCAACTGTGCAATCAAATTGTCTGTACCGTCAGTACTTCCGTCATCAACTACAAGCCACTCAAAATCCTTGCAGGACTGCCGTTCTAGTGACTCATAAAGTTTTTCCAGTACCCTCCCCCGGTTAAAAGTAGGGGTTAAAACTGTTACTGTCATATCGTTATCTTCCTTACTTCTTCCCCATCTGCTCCGCAATATCCGCGTCCACGATCTCTTCCCCCGTCTTATGCTTCAGCTGCTCCTTACTTGCCTCGCTCAGGCCGTTGTTGACCACGCAGTTCATGTCGCAGGTGCTGCACTTGTCCAGCTCCTCTTTGGTGACTTTACCATCACGGTAGTCCCGGCAGATCTTCAGCTCGTACATGGAATACGGATGCTTGGTGAACAGTGCCTTGAACTTATGTACCAGCACCCAGGAAGCGGGCTTCCAGATATACTTGTGCATAGCCGGACTTACACTACCGATCATCCAGCAGTCCCGGTCGCAGCAGCGAACCTTTTTGCGGACCTCCTCGGCCTGGGGGCTGTTCCACAGCTCGTCCCAGCTCTGGGTGTTCAGATTGCCCATGACTTCCTTATCCTTGGTACCGTTGCAAGGCATAACATCGCCATAGGGGTCGATGAAGAAGGTATCAAAGCTCATGTCGCAAGGCAGCAGCCGCTTCTGGCCGTAGATGTAGTTGATGAGGCCATGGTTAAAGTAAGCCCGGAACCACTTCTTGGGGCTGTTGCTGCGGAGCAGCTCGTTGACCAGGTTCTCGAAGTTCTTGGCAACCATGGGCCGGTCGTGGATGATGTTCTTGGCCTCCACAAAATAGAAGCTGTTGTGCAAGGATGCCGTGGCAAACTCCATACCCATCTCGTTGGAAATCCGGTACAGGGGCACCAGGTCCGGGGCGTTCTTATCCTGGACGGTCATACCGAAGCCCACGTCCTTCATGCCCATCTCCCGCAGCTTTTTCAGCGTGCCATAGCCCCGCTGGTAGCCGTTTTCCAGGCCGCGAATTTCGTTGTTGGTCTGTTCCAGGCCCTCGATAGAAATACGAATACCGATCTGAGGAAATTCCTTGCACAGGTCCACAATGCGGTCCGTAAAAAAACCGTTGGTGGAAATCACAATCCGGTCAGACTTTTTGTACAGTTCCCGCACAATATCCTTCAGATCGGTACGGATAAAGGGCTCGCCGCCGGTGATGTTGGTAAAATACATCTTCGGCAGCTTTTTAATCGTCTCAATGCTGATTTCCTCTTCCGGCTTGGAAGGGGCCTTATACCGGTTGCACATAGAGCACCGGGCATTGCAGCGGTAAGTAACAATGACCGTCCCGTTTACTTTCTTTTCTTCAGACATGATGAACTCTCCTATTCCCCATCCAGGTTTCCAATTTATTTAAGAACCACTTTGCGCATACCGAAAACGCCACCGATCCGCAGAGTATGCCAACCGATGCGAAAACGTATGCAAGTAAGTCATTTCGAAACAAATGAAGAAGGTGCATTTTTTCAAACACACGATAAATTACCATATGGCACAGGTAAATCTCGAAGCTGATGCCGCCGAGGAATTGTGCAACCGGGTTAACCAGTCCCCCCCCCCCCCAATTACATCCGAGGGTGTAGATAAGTGCGGCCACACAGAAAAATAACATGGTAAGCGTAGAGGCACCAAGTACAAAATAAGCAACTGTGGCCCACAGCAGAACAGCACCGGCGAGTATCCTATGTCCCCGGGCAAATTCGGCCGCTTCCTTCCGATACAGGAAGATCAGGCCGCCTGCGATAAAGTAAATTGCGTCATAAACAATATTGTTCCTGCTTGCATGAAAGTAGCTGCCGCACAGGTAGTTGAATACCAGCGCCGCCGTTGCCACGCCCCAGGCGCGCTTCTTGTTCCCCAGTAAAAAGCAGAAAAAGGGGAACAGCATATAGAAAACAAAAATAACCGCCAGCGTCCAGCTTACGCCAATGACGGAAATATTGGCATCCGGCAGCAGTCCCTGACACAGAGTCAGGTTGGCAAAAACTTCAAACAAGGAATTCTTGCTCGGTGAAACCATCAAATCCAGCCCGCAGAGCAGGGCAAAGTAGGGCCAAATCTTGATATACCGCTTCTTGTAGAATTCCTCCATGCTGATTTCCCGGTCCACAATTTTCTGATAGTAGCCACAGCACATCCCAAAGCCGCTGACCATCATAAAGAGGAAGACGAGATTTGTAAACGCCGGAATCAGCCGTTCAAATACAAAGCCGCCTACTGCATAGTTCCCATTTGAAAGAATGTGCATCAGAGCAATACCAATGATGGCGTAGGCTTTCAGTCCATCGATTCCCTTATAGTGCTCCGCCTTTGTACTCACGGCCATCCTCCTTACTTACCGATAAATCTTCATGATCTTTTCGTAATACGCATCAATCGTATCAAAGCTGATGCCCTTGCAGTTTTCGCTGTATTCCTGGCACAGTGCTTTGCTCTCCCAGAGCTTTTGGATCTTGCGCTTCAAATCCTCCGCATTCCCGCTCTGGAACAGCTCACCGGTCTCGCCTACCCGGAGCAGCTCGGGGATGCCGCCGATGTCCGCCCCCAGCACCGGGGTGCCGTACATCTGGGATTCCATGACGGAGAAGGGGCAGTTCTCGTACCACTCGGAAGGGTAGATGGAGAATCGGGCCTCCCGGATCAAGGTTTCCAGGGCCTCGCCCTTCTGGAAGCCCACGTTCCGGATATTGGCTACCCCGTTCACCCGGTCCTCCAGAGGGCCTGTACCGGCGAAGACAAACTGCACCTCCGGCAGCTCTTTGCAGACCTTAACCAGCGTGCCAATGCCTTTTTCCATTGCAAACCGGCCGAAGTACAGCACATAGTCCTTCTTCTGCACATCCTTCCAGTCCACCTTGTCGATAAAGTTGTGCATGGCTACAGTCTTTTTCGCAAACAGCGGGTTGGTGTCCATTTTTCGCTTCATAAACTCGGAGCAGCAGATCATGGTATCGATGTACTTGTAGGCGCCGTTCAGCTTCCAGAAGGTGGCTTCCATGGTGCCGATGATGCTCTTGGCGGTAGAACCGTGGATGCACTTGCCCTTGGTGCAGTTTAGGAAGTGACCGCCCAGACACTTCTCGCAGTTCTCGTGGGTCACAGGGTTGTTCAGCATATGGTTCGGGCAGACCAGCTGATAGTCATGGGCCGTAAAGACGATCTTGCAATCATGCCCGGTGTCTTTCCGCCACTTTACGATTTCGAGAATCATGGAAGGGGTCAGCTGGTAGTTGAAGTTGTTCAGGTGGCACACATCCGGCTGGAAGTCGTCCAATACCAGCCGCAGCTTCTTCCGGGCCTCGCTGCTGTAGATCGTCTTGATGGGGTAGGTCAGCTTGGCAAGCTTGCTGCCGCCGTGGAAATCCATGTCGCCGGTATAGGCATTGACCCGGTTGCCCACGCAGCGGCCCTCGTGTTCCATGCCAAAATACTGGACCTCGTGTCCATGCTGCTCCAGGGCCTCACCCAGCTTGAATATATAGGTTTCCGACCCGCCGTTGGGATACAGGAATTTGTTAATCATCAAAACCTTCATTTTTATTTCCTCCCATACAGAGCAACCGTCTTTTCCACCACATCGTCCCAGCTGTATTTCCCGCAGATAAAGTCCGCCGCCCGGTCCTTGTATCTCTGCACCATGGCGGGCTCATCGCAGGCCTCCTGGAGCTTTTCCCGGAGGTCCTCCACATCCGATTTTCGGAAAATCAACGCCTTGTCCTCGATGACCTCCGTGCACTCCGGGATGTCCGATACCAGGCAGCAGCTGCCGTAGCTCATAGCCTCCAGCAGGCTCAGGGGCATCCCCTCCAGGTCTGAGGGCAGGGTATATACATAGGCATTGCTGTACAGCTCATCCAGCATCCGGCCCTGCACAAAGCCCGTAAACAGGATTCTGTCGTCGTCTTCCGCCAGCGCTTTCAGCTCCCCCGCAAAGGCGGCCGTATCACTGGCGCCGCCGGCAATGACCAGTTTTTTCTCCGTTTTTACCTGCCGAAACGCCTTTACCAGGTAGCGGAGCCCTTTTTCCGGCACCAGGCGGCCCAAAAACAGAATGTAGCCATTCTTCTCCAGGCCGAACTTTTCTTGAATCAGCTCGGCTTCCCGTATCTGGGGCCGACTCACACCGTTGGGAATAAAAACGGTTTCCCGTCCGTAGGTTTCCAGGAAGTAGTCCTGAATGTCCTTGCTCAATACAATGATTTCGTCCGCACACCCTACGGCAATCCGTTCGCCCATGCGGATAAACTTGGAGGCAAATCCGTATTTCCACTTTTCCCGCTGCCAGTCCAGGCCATGGATGGTTACAATCACCCGTTTGCCCAGCAGCTTCGGCAGCCAGGCAAAAAAGGCCGGTCCCTCCGCATGGATATGTACCACATCATACTTTCCGAAGGCGCTGTACAGCGCCCCGAAGAAAGAGGAGCTTACCGCCGCCAGGCCCTTCCGCTGAATGGTCGGGACCGTTTTCTGGCAGACGCCTGCGTATTCCGCCTCCCTGTCATATTCCGCACCGCTGATATGGTGGCCTGACCGATTGTAGCAGGTTACCTGGTACCCCTTCCGGGCCATTCTGGTGCAGAGCTCTTTGACGACGATCTCGATTCCGCCTTCCCGGCTGAGTCTTTTTTGACCGAACATCGCCACTGCGGGTTTTTCTTTCATTTTTCTTTCTCCAACCAAAACTCTTCTCAATATCCGTAAAACAGGGTCTGCAGGTTACATCGACCCATCCTTCTCAAACACAACCTGAATGGTCTTCAGCAAAATTTTAATATCCAGCCCCAGATTCCAGTTTTCAATGTATTCCTTGTCCAGCCTGACAACCTCTTCAAAGTCCGTAATGTCGCTTCTGCCGCTGACCTGCCACATACCGGTGACTCCGGGCTTGATGGCCAGGCGGGCCCGGTGGCGCAGCTCGTAGAGGCTCGTCTCGGAGGGCAGGGGCGGGCGGGTGCCGACGACGGACATATCGCCCTTCAGCACATTGAAGAACTGGGGGAACTCGTCCAGGCTGGTGCGGCGGATGAAGTCGCCTACGCCGGTTTTCTTCGTGCCGTCGGGGAGGATCTTGTTGCCAATGACCCGGGGGTCGAAGTCCAGCTTGAACATTTTGCCGTCGCCCAGCTTGTTGTCCTTCATAAGCTCGGCCTTCCTGGCTTCCGCATCCATGTACATACTGCGGAATTTGTACATCTTAAAAGTCCGTCCGTTCCGGCCCACTCTGGTCTGGGAGAAGAAGATGGGGCCGGGGGAAGAAATATAGATAGCCGGGGCTACGAAAATGAAAATGATGCCGGTAAGCAGGCAGCCTACCAGGCCGCCCAGAATGTCCATCAGGCGCTTGAGCATCAGCTGACTGGTGGACGCGCAATTCATGGCGGTAGTCAGGACGGTATAGGAGCCCATCTTCTCCACCAGCTGCTTCTTGCCGGGGGTGTGGGAAACCTTGGCCAGGTTCAGGTGGGTGGTAACGCCGGTTTCCCCCAGCTTCTTCATGAGCTCTGCGGGGTAGGGTCCTTCCTCAGGGGGGGCAATCAGCACCTCATCAATCCAGTTCTGGCAAACATACATGGGGGCGGTATCCGCATTGGCCACCACCTGCACGCCGGCGATTTCCTGCCCGGTCCGGTCCTCGTCCAGAATGGCCAGGCCCGCCAGGTGTACCCGGGCAAACATATCCTCCCGGATGGAGGCAATGGCATTTTCCGCCTCCTTTGCGGTGGTGACAATCAGCAGGGAGCGGTCTCCCTCCCCCTCCTGCATCCGCCGGACCAGAACCTGCTTCCACAGCTCCCGGGCGCAGTAGGACAGCACAAAGTACAGGCAGAAGGTATAGGCCAGCTGCAGCCGGGAGTAATCGCTGCCCATTTTCACCATAAACAGGTAGGCCATAGCCGCCCCGCCCAGGATGACGCTGTGCCCCAGGGTGACTACGAAATTCCGCCAGTGGCCCCGCTTCAGTACATCCTTCATAGTACCGTTGAAGCCGATGACCACAATGTCCGCCAGGGCCAGGAAGATGGCCATATACCGGTACATCTGGTCCCCATAGGCCCAGCCCTCATCCCCGCGGATGATATAGGCCAGCACAAAGGACACCTGCAATACAATCAGGTCGATCAGCATAAAATCCCAGTGCTTCAGCCAGGTTTCCGAATTTTTTCTATACATTTCCGTTTCCTCTTCTTTTTCCCGTCTTCCAGATTGCCCACCCCAGAGCCGTTCCCAGGGCATAGCCGATTACATCCATTGGCATATCCAAAATATCAAAATGCCGCGTAGGCAGCATTGCCTTCAGGCACTCATCCCCTGCCGACACCGCCGCGCAGGCCGCCAGGGTCCGGAGAATAACCTTCTTCCCCGGAAAGCTGCTTTGCATGGCGCCATAAGCCGTAACGCCCAGCAGGAAGTATTCCGGAACGTGCCCCAGGCGGCGGATATTCCGTGCAGCCCACGCTGCCGCCCCGGAGCCCTCCGGCAGGATTTTTAAAAGTGCATCCCGGCACCAGTCCGACAGTGCCGTGGTCCCCCGGGCCGACTGCAGCGTCAGGCCCAGAATCATTCCAAATGCTGCCAGCGCCAGAATCCACAGAGCAAAACGCTTCCGCTTATCCGTTTTTCTCCTCGCTTCCTTTCTCCGCCGTCACCTGCCCCTGGGCCACGCCCTCGGTGCTTTCGGGCATAAAGAGAATCTTCACCGTTGCAAAAATAATTTTCAGGTCGGTAACAATGCCCATGGACCCGATATATTGCAGGTCCATCTGGAGCTTGTTGTAGGGTGTTGTGTTGTATTTCCCGTATACCTGGGCCAGGCCCGTCAGGCCGGCCTTGGCCTGGAGCCGCAGGGCAAACTCCGGGAAATCCTTTTCGTACTGGGCCGCAATCTCCGGCCGCTCCGGCCGGGGGCCTACGATGCTCATGGCCCCCAGCAGAATGCAGAACAGCTGGGGCATTTCGTCAATGCGGAGCATCCGGATGATTTTCCCCACCGGGGTAATCCGGTCGTCATTTGTCTGGGCAAGCCTCGCCACGCCGTCCTTTTCCGCATCCACCTTCATACTGCGGAACTTGTAGACATAAAATTCCTTCCGGTCCTTGGTCAGCCGCAGCTGCCTGTAGAGGATGGGGCCGCGGTCGTAGGCCTTGATGGCAACGGCCGTTACCAGCATGAAGGGGCTGAACACCACCAGGGCAACCAGGCTCAATACAATATCCATCAGCCGCTTGATTGCCAGGTAGCCGATGGAGGGGCTGGCCCGGTGGCACAGCAGCACCGGCAGATTGTCCAGCTGCAGGGACCGGGCGCCTTTAATCAGAAAATCACCGATATTGGGCCGGACATAGGCCTCCACATTGTGGTCAATGCAGTATTTTACCAGGTCATTGCGCATGGAGGAGGGAATGCCGCAGAGCATCACCGCCCGAACCTGCTGCTTTTCAATCTGCGCCCGCAGAGACGCTTCCCCCTGGGCTGCATCTACGGAGCCCAGAAAGCGGAACACACCGGGCAGCCCTTTTATAATGGCTTCGCCATCTTCCCGGGCGTCCTGGTTGTCATAAATCAGGAGAATCGATCTGGCTGCCAGCAGTCTGGCGGTCAGCTTTTTCACGCCCCAGGCCCACAGCCCCCCTACCAGAATCGATACCGCAATCAGCCCCAGCATAGGCAGTACGCTGGGCACCGCCCGCATCAGCAGCGCCGTCATCAGATACATAATGGCCCCGCTGAGCACCGCAGACACGGCGTGGGAGTAAGTAAGCTCTCCGGAACCGTGAAACGTTACGTCAAAGCCCCCGTAGAGCTGGGCGAATACACAATAAAGCACGGTATACAGGAAAATCACAATGAAATCCCCCTTGGCAAAGAAAGGGAAAATGTACATTTTCATTTTGTAATACCGGTACCAGACAAAGGCAAACAAGGCCCCGTTTGCAATGGTCAATACCGCACTGAACAGCGTCATCAGTGCCTGGCGTTTTTGCTGGCTGTTAAACATCTGCGTCTCTCCAATCAGCCCATTTTCCCAGTTTCACATACCCTCATATCATAGCACCTTTTGTCGAAAATTCAAGAAAAATATGGTGTTTCTTCGCTTATCTGCATTTTGAACAACTTGCGTCCGGAACCGGACCGCTTTTTCGTGAACCGCTTTTCGGCGCGCTTCGGACCTGAGGTAAAAACAGGCATTCTAATTGGAGATTATACCCGATTTCCCGTAAAAAAGCAATCAATTCTCCTTTCTTTCGTAATGAAAAAAGCCGGGTGCTTTTAAATAACACCCGGCTTTCGATCAGCCGACCGGCTGCCGGGCAGAGACGTACCGGTCACGGCTGAAGCTCTGCGGCAACTACACGCACATATTCGCCAACAAAATTGGAGGAAGTGCCGCATTGCATCAATTATAGTAAAGATGTGTACTAAAGTCAATAGTAAATATGTTTACTTTGATAAACTGTGAGCATATTACCGTTTAGGAGTTGAATTCATGCACACCTTCCTGGACCGTCTTCGGGGACTGCGGGAGGACAACGACCTGACGCAGTCCCAGGTTGCCCAATATCTGGGCACCTCGCAGACAATGTATGCCCGCTACGAGCGTGGCGCCAACGAGCTGCCCATCCGTCATCTGGTGGCTCTGTGCCGCTTATACAATGTTTCGGCAGATTTCTTTCTGGGCACAGAGCCGGATCCCCGGCGCAAGCAAAAACGGATATCCCAAAAATTCCAGCAGAAAAAATAAGTCGCACGCTGCCTCTCCATCATACCGTATCCAGCCGAAAAAACAATTAACCCGCTGCATAGGGTGGGAGAAATTTTTATAAGACATCTTCGTTGACAAAAACAACCCAGCATGATAGAATGAACCCACTTCCTATGCGGGCATGGTGGAATTGGTAGACTCGGTGGATTTAGGTTCCACTGCCAAAAGCGTGCAGGTTCGAGTCCTGTTGCCCGCACCAAGAAAAATGAGCCCTTCGGGGCTCTTTTTTCTTGGTCGGAAAAGCAATGGGACTCGAACCCACTTCAATGGGCTGCTCCGGTGGAGCAGCCTCAAATTCCGGCTGGACGGAATTTGCTCCTTACTATAATCGAGTCCTGTTGCCCGCACCAAGAAAAAAGCACTTGCTTTTCGGCAGGTGCTTTTTTCAGTGAAATCCGTCCGTTGGACGGGTGAAATCCCGGCGGGGTGAAATCCGCCTGGCGGCGGGAGTTGGGACGGATTTCATTTCGTCCGCTTTTGCGGATTTCTTCTGCGAAGCAGATTTCTTCCTTGCCTTAGCAAGGATTTCTTTTTCGTATCGTTCGATCTTGAGCAGCCTCAAATTCCGGCTGGACGGAATTTGTATTTTCATTATGCTGCTGTTCATACTAAGGCACTTGCTTTTCGGCAAGTGCCTTTCTGCCGTGAAATATACGGATATAGGGAAATCTTCGCAGGGTGAGAGGCGCCAGGACGGCGGGAGATCCGGAAACGGCATCTACGCAGGGAATGTCTTTGTGTACAGAACATACATCCTGTTTTGACGAAAATAGGTTGTCAGGCGCCCTGTTCAAAAGGTTTTCAGACTCCAAGTTGTTTTATATACCTCTTTCGGCGGCAGGGAGATCAGGTCAGCCTGCTGCTCCAGGTCTTCGATCATGTCCTGGTGAGATGGCAGGCTGCTCCAGGGTTCCAGACAAATATAGGGCGCATCGGTACCCGGCGTGTGCCAAAGGCCCAATATGGGGAAGTCCGGCGCGATCAGACTGACTCCCTTTCTGCCCTTCTCGCTGCGGAGGGTGACCTGTCCGGGGACCCCTTTCAGGACAATGGCATCCTGGTCAAACAGGTCATGAGACAGGGGAAGCCGGTTCCCGTTTAAGGGATATTGCAACTCCCGCCCGGTGATAAAACATTCCGGGGTAAACTCTACCCGTTTGGGCCGACAGTCCGGAAATTCCAGCAGATAATCTTCAAAGAAAAGTCCGGGCTCCAGGGGGACATTGATGCCCGGATGCCCGCCCAAGCCGAAATACATGGTCTTTTCATCCCGATTTTCCACGCGGTAGGTCACCTGCAGCGTTGTGCCCTCCAGGCGGTAGGTAACGGAAAAGCGGAAGTCAAATGGGTACATTTCCCGAGTCGCTGGGGTGCTCTCCAGGCTAAGCGTCAGGCAGGTGTCCGTATGCTCGGAAACGGTAAATTCCGATGTGGGACCGAAGCCGTGGATGGGCATATGGTAGAGCCTGCCCCTGTAGCGATAGCACCCTTTTGTCAGTCTGGCAACATAAGGGAAAATGGTAAGACTGCAGTCCGGCCAGTACTTGGGGTCCCCCTGCCAGAGGTATTGGGTATTGTCCTCTCCCCGAAGACACATGAGCTGTGCTCCCAAGGGATCGATCCGGGCCGTCAGCGTCTCGTTGCGAATGGTGATGTTCATTCCGATTCTCCTTCCGTGCGTTGATTTTACTGCGGATCTATCTTATACCCGGCATTCGGCAAAATCAAGCGCAATTTTTTCGGCGCATTGTTATCATGCACTAAAAATAATGTTCAGAATTGTGTATATTGCAAGAAAAACAGCTCAGATGCCTGAAAATGCTGATTTTTATTGTAAAGTGGCTTGACAAAATGATGGATGAATGATACTGTAAGGCCAAGCAAAATCAAACATGAACTGTGCATTATCACATATCTATTTTCTCGGGGAAGGCAAAGGGAGTGAGCAAATGAACGAAACCATTGTTTCCATGCAGGGGATCTGCAAAAGCTTTCCGGGGGTAAAAGCGCTGGACAATGTCCACTTTGAGCTGCGTTCCGGGGAGGTTATGGCCCTGCTTGGAGAGAACGGCGCAGGCAAATCCACGCTGATGAAGATCCTCAGTGGTGTGTACACCAGAGACAGCGGCACTGTAGAGATCTTCGGGAAAAGCTACGATGACCTGAGTCCCAAGCAGGCCCAGCAGCTGGGTGTGGCAATCATCCACCAGGAGCTGAATATGTGCCCCCACCTGAGCGTGGCAGAAAATATGTTCCTGGGCAGAGAGAAGATGAGGGGGCTTTTCGTAGACCACCGTGCCATGGAGGCGGAGGCCAAACGGATCTTGGACGATCTGCGGATCAACATTTCTCCGGATGAGATCGTCGGTAATCTGCCGGTTTCCAAGCAGCAAATGGTAGAAATCGCCAAGGCCCTTTCCATCAACGCCAAGGTACTCATCATGGACGAGCCCACCTCCGCACTGACCGCCAAAGAAATCGACGAACTGTTCCGAATCATCCGCCAGCTCAAGGCCAGCGGCTGCGGCATTGTGTATATCTCCCATCGGTTGGAGGAGCTGCAGCACATTGTAGACCGGGTCACCATCATGCGGGACGGCCAGTACATCACCTCCATGAACTTCAAGGACACCACCATGGACGAGATCATCACAGGCATGGTAGGCCGGGAGATCAAGGAGCAGTTTCCCCGAGTTCAATGCAACCGGGGCGAGAAGGTTTTTGAGGTACGGGGCCTCAACGCCGGACGAATGGTCCGCGACATCAATTTTGAGCTGTACGCCGGTGAAATCGTAGGCTTTGCCGGGCTCATGGGTGCCGGCCGGACGGAAACCACCCGGGCCATTTTCGGAGTAGACCCCAAGGAAAGCGGCGAGGTCCTTCTGGATGGCAAGCCGGTTTCCATCTGCTGTCCTGCCGATGCCATTAAGGCAGGTATTGTCCTGGCACCGGAGGACCGAAAGAAAGACGGTCTGTGCACCAAGCTCCCCATCCGGGAAAACATTGCCCTTCCTAACCTGGATCTTTTGTGCAACGGGCTTGGGGTGGTCAACCGGAAGAAAGAGGATGCCATGTGCCGGAAGGCCGTGCAGGAGCTCAAAATCAAAACACCCAATGTGGAGATCGATGCCGGCGGCCTGTCCGGCGGCAACCAGCAGAAGGTGGTCGTAGGCAAGTGGCTTGCACGGGATTCCCGGGTGGTCATCTTTGACGAACCCACCCGCGGTATCGATGTAGCGGCTAAGGTAGAGATCTACAACCTGATGAATCAGCTGAAGCAGCAGGGCATCGCCGTTATGTTCGTCTCCTCCGAAATGCCGGAAGTCATGGGCATTGCGGACAGAATCTTGGTCATGTGCGACGGGCGCATTACCGGCGAGGTCATGGCCCGGGAAACCACTCAGGCGGAAATTCTGACCCTGGCAACCAGATTTGAAAACAAGTTTGCGGAAAAGGCCAACTAAGGAGGAGCAGAAACAATGAGCACCCTGAATGATAACAAACGGAAAATCACTTCCATCCGCGGCATGGGCGCCGCGCTGGTTGGCTTCGCAGGCTGGATCATCCTGTATGTGGTCTTCGGTCTGATCGAGCCCAACATCTTTGCCACCAACAATATGCTGAACCTGCTGCGGTCCATGGCAAAATACCTGCTGGTAGGCGTGGGGCAGGGCGTGATCCTGATCACCGGCAACATCGATCTTTCCATTGGCTCCGTGGTGGCCATGTCCGCCATGATCTCCGCCACCATGATGAGCAAGGGCGTGGCCGCTATCATCGCCATTCTGGCCGCCATTATCTGCTGCCTGGCCGTGGGCGTGGTCAACGGCGTTCTGGTCGGCAAATTCAAGCTGCCTCCCTTCATTGCCACCCTGGGCACTATGTTCTGCGCCAGAGGCATTGCCTACATGGCCAACGGCAACCGCAATACCGATGCCATCGTCTCCGGACTGGGCAAGGAGGCCGGAGATGCCTTCCAGAACTTCTTCTACTACGGAAAATTCCTGGGCATTTATAACGCCTTCTGGATCGCCTTCGTCATTTTCCTGGCCGTGTTCTTTATCATGAGCAAGACCCGCACCGGCCGCCATATTTATGCCATCGGCTCCAATGTGGATGCCGCCAAGCTCTCCGGCGTCAACGTATTTACCACCACCACCAAGGCCTATCTCATCAGTGCCTTCTGTTCCGCCGTCGTTGGCCTGATCCTGGCCGGTCAGGCGGGCATGGGCAACATGGAGGCCGGCAACTGCTACGAAATGTACGGTGTTGCCGCAGGTGTTATCGGCGGCATCTCTCCCCTGGGCGGCAGCGGCCTGCTGCTGGGCGCCTTCGCCGGTGCCGGCGTGTGGCAGACTCTGGAAAATGGCCTGGGCATCATCGGCGCCCCCGTCGGCATTCAGCGGATCGTCATCGGCGTCATCGTGGCCGGTGCCGTTCTGGTGGATGTAGTCTTCCGCCAAGGCACCAAAAAGGCAAAGAAATAAATTGTAATTTTCGCGGGATCCCCGCGTAATAAAAACTAGGAGGAACTACTATGAAAAAGGCATTATCCATTCTGCTGTGCTTGGCTATGATCTTTAGCCTGATGGCAGGCTGCTCCAGCGGCTCCCAGAGCCCTGCGGCAAACTCCGGCGAAACCTACAAAATCGCGCTGATCACCATGGACTCCATCGACCAGCACTGGATCACCCTGAAGGAGGGTGCCGAAAAGGCCGCCAAGGAATTGGGCGTAGACCTGACCTTTATGGCCCCCAACACCAAGGACGACGCACTGCAGATTGAGCAGGTCAATAACGCCGTCTCCGCAGGCAACCAGGCGATCATCGTCGCCGCCAACGGCCCGGACGCCATTTCCTCCGCATTGAAGGAAGCCTCCGATGCCGGTGTGAAGATCATCTATGTAGACTCTCCCGCCAATGTCCCCGCCGAGGCCACCTTCTCCACCGACAACACCGCCGCCGGTAAAACCGCCGGTGAAACCATGCTGGATGCGCTGACCGCCAAGGGTGTCACCTCCGGCAAGATCGGCATCGTTAATGTCAACGCCGCTACCGCCTCCTGCGTTGCCCGGGAAACCGGCTTCCGCTCTGCCTTTGAGGGCACCGGCTTCGAGCTGCTGGAGACCCAGTACGGCGAAGGCGACGCCGCCAAGTCCCAGGGCATTGCCGAGAACTACATCACCCAGGGCGTTGTTGGTATCTTCGGCTGCAACGAAGGCTCTACCAACGGTGCAGGCAATGCTGTCAAGGCCGCCGGCTCTGATGTGGTCTGCGTGGGCTTCGATAAGTCCGATGCCATCATGGGGCTGATTGCGGATGGCTACATTCTGGCCACCATGGCCCAGAACCCCGATGTGATGGGCTACGAGGGCGTAAAGGCAGCCGTTGCCGCGTTGAAGGGCGAAAATCTGGGCGGTGCCGTCACCGATACCGGCGTTTCCGTTCTGAAGGCCTCCGCCGCCGCTGCCGCTCCCTCCGAAGTGACCGCCAATGGCAGTTATAAAATTGCCCTGATCACCATGGACTCCATCGATCAGCACTGGATTACCCTGAAAGAGGGCGCTGAAAAGACCGCCAAGGAGCTGGGTGTGGAGCTGGTCTTCATGGCTCCCAATACCAAGGACGACGCCCAGCAGATTGAGCAGGTCAACAACGCCGTAGCCGCCGGCTGCCAGGCAATCATTGTCGCCGCCAACGGTCCCGACGCCATCTCCTCTGCGCTGAAGGAAGCGGAAGCCGCCGGTGTAAAGATCGTCTATGTAGACTCCCCCGCCAACGTTCCCGCCGAGGCCACCTTCTCCACCGACAACACCGCCGCCGGTAAAACCGCCGGTGAGACCATGCTGAAGGCCCTGACCGACAAGGGCGTCACCTCCGGCAAGATCGGTATCGTCAATGTCAATGCCGCTACCGCTTCCTGCGTGGCCCGGGAAACCGGCTTCCGCTCCGCCTTTGAGGGCACCGGCTTCGAGCTGCTGGAGACCCAGTACGGCGAAGGCGACGCCGCCAAGTCCCAGGGCATTGCCGAGAACTACATCACCCAGGGCGTTGTTGGTATCTTCGGCTGCAACGAAGGCTCTACCAACGGTGCAGGCAATGCTGTCAAGGCCGCCGGCTCTGATGTGGTCTGCGTGGGCTTCGATAAGTCCGATGCCATCATGGGGCTGATTGCGGATGGCTACATTCTGGCTACCATGGCTCAGAACCCCGATGTGATGGGTGCGGAAGGCGTAAAGGCTGCCGTTGCTGCCCTGAACGGTGAAAATCTGGGCGGCGCCGTTACCGATACCGGTGTCTCCGTCCTGACCAAGTAAGTATTTTCCAATCACAAAAGCGCCGGTACACCGGCGCTTTTGCCAAAGGGAGCAAACTGTGCTATAATACCTATAAAAGGCAAAAGGGCGGCTGCCCTTTGCTAAGCCCGATTTAGGCAAAGGAGAATCATCTATGAAGCGTTCCGAAATTAACAAAGCTCTTCGTGAGCTGGAAGCCATGTGCAAAAAATATTGCTGCTATCTGCCCCCCTTCTGCCATTTCACCCCGGAGGAATGGGAAAACAAGGGGCATGAATACGACGAGGTCCGGGACTGCTGCCTGGGCTGGGACATCACCGACTACGGCCAGGGAAACTTTGATAAAATTGGCTTTTCCCTGATCACCATCCGCAACGGCAGCCAGACCATGAAAGAAAAATATCCCAAGGTCTACGCCGAAAAGCTGCTCTTTTTAAAGGAGGGCCAGTATTCCCCCAACCATTTCCATTGGTATAAGACAGAGGACATCATCAACCGGGGCGGCGGAAACGTACTGATCCGGGTATACAATTCCACCCCGGACGAGGAAATCGACTATGTTTCCGATGTAACGGTCCATACCGACGGCCGGGCCTATACGGTCCCCGCGGGGACCCAGATTCGCCTGACTCCCGGCGAAAGCATTTATGTTACTCAGGGCCTGTACCACGATTTTGAAGTGGAACCCGGCACCGGGAACGTGCTGCTGGGCGAAGTCAGCCAGTGCAACGACGACAGCATTGACAATCGGTTCAATCCCCCTATGGGCCGTTTCCCTGCCATTGAAGAGGATGAGCCCCCTTACCGCCTGCTTTGCACAGAGTATCCGGCAGCGAAAGATTAATAGGAGGCGTTTCCCATGACCGATGTTGTTGCTCTTGGGGAGCTGCTGATCGACTTTGCAGCAAAATCCACCGATGCGGCCGGTTACCCCACCATGGCCGCCAACCCCGGCGGCGCCCCCGGAAACTTTCTGGCCGCCCTGAATGCTTACGGGAAAAAGGCCGCATTTCTGGGCAAAGTCGGGCAGGATGCTTTTGGCCGTCTGCTGTTGTCTACCCTGAAAGATGCCGGGATCGAAACCAAGGGGATTCTGGTGGACGACAGCGTCTTTACCACCCTTGCCTTCGTGACCTTTGATGCATCCGGGGACCGCTCCTTCTCCTTTGCCAGGAAGCCCGGAGCGGATACCCAGCTGCGCTGGGAGGAGATCAACAAGGTCCTCATTGACGAGGCCAGCGTCTTCCACTTTGGAACCCTGAGCCTGACGGATGAGCCTGTCCGTACCACCACCCAAAAGGCAGTGGCCTACGCAAAGGAACAAGGGAAGCTCATCAGCTGCGACCCCAACCTGCGGCTGCCCCTATGGAAAACGGAGGAAGCCGCCAAGGAGCAGATCCTGTGGAGCCTCCGGCAGGCAGATGTGGTAAAGATCAGCGATAACGAGGTAGAATTTCTCTGGGACTGCTCCCCGGAGGAAGGGGCAGACAAGCTGCTTGCCGAATTTGGGGTTACTCTGGCCATGGTGACCCTGGGGCCGGGAGGGTGTCTCTTAAAAACAAAGAACGCATCCTACCTGGGCAAATGTCCCAAGGTCCATCCCATCGATACCACCGGTGCCGGAGATATTTTTGGCGGCAGCGCTATGGCAAGATTCCTGGACCTGGGCAAAGCCCTCCCGGACCTGACGGCGGAGGATCTTGCCTATATCGGTTCATTTGCCGCTACGGCGGCCAGCCTCTCCACCGAACACCCGGGAGGGATCCCCAGTATTCCGGAGAAGGAAGCCGTTTTGAAGGCTATGCAATAATCGGGGAGCGTCCTGCCGGGCGCCCCTCTTTTTTCGCATTGCGAAGCAGCTTCCTCCCGTCAGCAGATTGACAATAGAAATCGGAACCCGTATAATAGGCCTATCTTGAAAGAAAGCGGTTCACGGAAGATGGCACAAAAACCACGCAACGCAGACTATACAAAGGAATACAATCAAAAAGCGATTCTTCGGATCCTGCGGCGGCAGACCATGAGCAGAGCCGAGCTGGCCAGAGCCACCGGCCTGACCCGGGCAGGGTCCTCTTTGATCGTAGAGGAGCTTTTGAATACAGGATTCATTACCGAGCTGGCGCCCCAATCCGTTGGCCGGGGCCGCAGTGCCACCCCCTTGACCCTGCGGGCCGATCGATACTATGCCCTGGCCGTAGATCTTGCCAGGAAGGGCTGCACCGTAGGCCTGTGTGATATGGCCGGAAATCTGCTGCAATGCAAAACGCTTCCGGACCAGGACTACATGGTTTCAGCAATCATCGCCGAGCTGGAGGCCCTTCTGAAAACCGTGGACCGGGAAAAGGTACTGGGAATCGGCATCAGCTCTCCCGGCCCTTTGGACCGCGCCGGTGGACGGATCTTAAATCCGCCCCGTTTTGAGCGCTGGCACGGAGTGGAAATCAGTAAGCTCTTATCCGATGCGCTGCAGAAACCCGCCTATTTGGAGCATGATGTCTGCGCCATGGCCCTGCACCAGCTGGAATTGGGCCAAAGCCGGAACTTTATGCTGCTGTTTATCGATATCGGTATCGGTGCGGCCATTATGTCCGGCGGACGGCTGCTGGGAAACTTCGGCAACTTTACAGGAGAGCTGGGCCATACGACCATTCGTTTCGACGGACGGCAATGTGTATGCGGAAACCGGGGCTGTCTGGAAACCTATGCCTCCATTCCCGCACTGCTGGAGGGCTCCCCCTTCCACAGCTGGGCGGAGCTGGTAGCCCACGCCGACACAGACCCGGAAGCCCGGAGGCTGTTAGATCAGGAAGCTCTGTATCTGTCTGCGGGCCTGGTCAATTTGCTGAATCTGATCCCGCTGGACAGCATCTACCTGGCAGGAGATATCTGCTGCCGGTATGAGCTGCTTGCTCAGCGGCTCAAGCGGGAGATCGGCACCAAGGCTCTGTTCCGGAGCAAGTTCGATCTGCACATTGCCCCTGTGGCCCAGAATCCCAACGTAGGGGTGCTGTCCGCCGCGGAGGTGGTATTCTCCAAGTTCTTTACGGTGTAAAAAACAAGCAAAAACCGTGTATCCAAAAGGGAATGGCCCAATGGATGCACGGTTTTTTGCGTCAAAGACATTGACCGTGTGGCTGCCCGAAACCCAAAAGCCGCCGCGGGCAAGCCCGCAGCGGCAAAGGGAAATCTAAAATTAACCGGCGTAAGCAGCGGCGCTGGTACCGGCGATGCGGCCGAAGACCACAAAGTCGGCAACGGCGGTACCGCCCAGACGGTTGGCACCGTGGACGCCTCCGGTGACCTCGCCGGCAGCGAACAGGCCGGGAATGACGGAGCCGTCTTCCTTCAGGACCTCGGTGTTGCTGTTGATCACAACGCCGCCCATGGTGTGGTGCACACCGGCAGTAACCTTAATGGCGTAGTAGGGAGCGGTGTTCAGGGGGCTGGCGAAGCTGGTACGATTGAAGTCAGGGTCGTTCTTGGCCTCAACATAGCCGTTCCAGGTTTCCATAGTGGCAGCGAAGGTGGCAGGATCCACTTCAATTTCCTTGGCCAGCTCCTCGTAGGTGGCACCGGTCTTGGTGTAGCCCTTGGTAATGTAGCCCTGGATGACGCTGGAAGCATCCGCCATGGCCTGGTCCACGATTAGCCAGCTGAAGCTGCCGGGCTGGGCGATTTCGGCGGCGGAAACCACATCACGGGTACCCACTTCGTCGATGAACCGCTCGCCGTTGGCATTCACCAGAATGGCACCGTCGCCCCGGAGGCCTTCGGTAATCAGAGCAGCAGTGTTGGCTTCCACGGTGGGATGGATCTGAATCTGGTTCATATCCACGGTGGCAGCACCGATGGCAGTGGCCATGGCAATGCCCTGACCCTGGGCGCCGGCAGCGTTGGTGGTCATAAAGCCGGCCAGCTCAGGCTTGTAGGAGGTAACCATATCCAGGTTGGCGCCGAAGCCGCCGGTGGCCAGAACCACGCTCTTGGCATTGACGGTAACGGTATTGCCGTCCTTGTCGGTGCCGGAAACGCCTACGGCAGCGCCGTTGGCATCGGTCAGAATGGTGTCGACGGTGGTGTTCAGAACGATCTCAATACCGCGGTCCTCGCAGTTCTTCTGCATCAGGGGAATCAGATAAGCGCCAACGGAGACAACCTTGCCCTCTTCGTTGACAGGGCGATGGATCCGCTTGACGGAAGCGCCGCCGAAGCTGGAAACATTGTGCAGGGACATACCGTTCTCATCCAGCCAGTCAATGGCAGCGGCGGTGTTCTCGCACAGGGTCTTAACCAGCTCGGGGTTGTTGATACCCTTGCCGCCCACCATGGTGTCCAGCTCCATCAGCTCAACGCTGTCGAAGTAACCCACAGGGTTGGCCTGGTACTCGGCCCACTGCTCGGCAACGGTCTTGGCCAGAGCGGTGATGGTCTCGTTGTCGGCATAGTTGTCGGCAGCGCTCTTCAGGGTCTTCTCCACACCGGCGGACTCGCCGAACTCGTTGTCGTCCTGGTAGACGGTCTTGGCAGCGTTCATGCCGCCGGTGGACCGGGCGGAGTTGCCGCCCACCATGGCCTGGCTCTCCAGAATGATGACCTTCTTACCGGCATCGGCAGCGGTCATGGCAGCGGCCATACCTGCGCCGCCGGCACCGACCACGGCCACATCAGCATCATAGCTGACTTCGCCGCCGGAGGTGTTCTCCAGCTTGGTCATGTAGTCGTCGGGGTTTACGCCGGCCTCGGTCAGAGCGGCCTTGGCGGCATCCAGGAAAGCGGTAGAGGTAACGGTAGCACCGCTGATGCCATCAATGTTGATGGTGTTGCCCTCCACAACCTGGGCGGGGAACTGCTCGATGACCACGGAGCCGATGCCCGGGGTCTCGCTGTCGCCGACGGCGGTGCAGTCGGTAATGACATTGTCGGTCAGGGTCATGGTAACGGTCACATCGCCGCCCATGCCCTTGGCAGTACCGCTAAAGGTACCGGAAACACCGGCAGCCCCTTCGGTGGCAGCCGCGGTGGTTTCAGCGGGGGCTGCAGTGCCGCAGGCGGTCAGAAGCAGAGCGCCAGCCAGAAGCAGAGCTGCAAGACTTTTGTTTTTCTTCATGATTCCTTTCTCCTTGTATGTATACATTTGGCTTCCGTTTGCGGAGGCGAACCTCCGGAAGCCGCCCTCATTCTACAGGATGTTTGCAATCTTGTCAATCTGCAAAAATAGGAATTTTATGTAGCACATTGTATGCATCCTGCACAAAATCCCGGATTTCAGTCACTGGTTTTCCTCATTTTTGTGGAAAGCGGTAAAAAAATATCGAATTTTCCATTATTTTACAGCGCCGTATTTTCTTTTTTCGGGGCAGAGGCCGCCTCCAGCAGCTCCAATAGCTTCTTGGCTGCCGGGCGCTGGGGACGGTCTGCCCTTTGGAGCAGACAGATGCTCCGGCTGGGCGGCGAAACCTGCAGGGCAATGCGGCGCAGGCCCGCAGCCCCGTTTTCCAGGAAGGCTTCCGGCACAAAGCCGATTCCCAAATCATGCCTGACCAAGGGCAGAATCTGGTCCGCGGTGGCCGCCTCAATGTCCGGGTGGAAGGGCAGCCCGTTTTCATGGAACCAGTTTTCGTACAGCCGGTAGGTCATGGTGTCCCGCCCCAGGCAGATAAGGGGGTATTGGGCCAGCTCCTCCAGGGTAATGGGCCTTGCCGGGAACAGGCCTAACCCGGGGCTGCATACCGCCGTCTCCCGAATCTGCCGCAAGTCCGTTTTTTGGATGTCCTTCCCCGGTTCGGCCGGGGTGGTTACCACCGCCAGGTCCACCAGCCCCTCTTCCAGGGCCCGGAGGGCCTGCGGCGTAGAGTGGTTGCTGACCCGGACCTGAACCCCGGGAAATTCCAGCCGGAACTGCCGCAGCACCGGCAGCAGCAGGCACCGCAGGGCCACCTCGCTGGCCCCGATGGATACGCTGCCGGTGCGCAGCCGGGTTTCCAGCAGCAGCTCCTCCTCTCCCCGGGCCAGATGCTCCATAGCCGGGGCCACATGGGAAAAGAGCAACTCCCCCTCCGGTGTCAGCCGGACGCCTTTGTTGGAGCGGAGAAACAGGGTACAGCCCAATTCCTCTTCCAGGCACTTGATGCTATGGGTTACATTGGGCTGGCTGCTGTACAGGGCCGCCGCCGCCTGGGTGATATTCCCGCACCGGGCAACCTGGTAAAAAATGCGATAATGGTCCATAGATGCAAGCATAGCAGGCCCCTCCATATAAAATCTTTATATGTGCAATATCAATGATTGATTTTACATATTGTGCGCCTCGCATTATACTATATCCGTTTGGGAAAATCAATGAAATTCCGGGAGGAATGCAAAATGGAAAATTACACCATCTGTATCGGCCGGCAATATGGCAGCGGCGGCCGGGAAGTGGGCGAGCTGGTTGCAAAAAAGCTGGGCGTTACCTGCTATGATAAGCTGCTCATTCAGGAAGCCGCCAGAAAAAGCGGCATAGACGAGGAATACCTGAAGCGGAACGACGAAAACCTGAAGGATGTGATTCTGCCCTTCAGCGGGAACTGCTTTGCGGATACGGCAGATATGTCCGGTATCTTCTATTTTGCCGGTGACCATGCCTACAATGCGGAAAAGAGCGCCATTCAGGCCATTTCCGGCCGGGAGTCCTCTGTCATCATCGGCAGGTGCGCCTCTGCAATCCTTTCCGGTAAGCCCAATGTGCTGTCCGTCTTCCTGTACGGCAAGGAAAGCGACTGCGTAGACCGCATCGCCGCCCGGAACGGGCTGACGGAACGCGCCGCCCGGGAGCGGATGGAAAAAATCAACCGGATGCGCCGCCGGTATTTTAACTTCTATGCCATGACCGAGTGGGGCAAGCCGGAAAGCTACGATGCCATGCTCTCCACCAGCACCCTGGGCACCCAGGGCTGCGCCGATGCCATTGTGTATTTGCTGCAAAAGAAGCTGGGGGTAAACGGCCATGAATAAGGACTTAACCGTGGGGAAACCCGAATCGGTGCTGTGGAAGTTCTGTCTGCCGCTGTTCGGCAGCATCATTTTCCAGCAGCTTTACAACCTGGCCGACAGCTTTGTAGCAGGTAAATTCGTGGGCGAAAGCGCCCTGGCCGCCGTTGGCAACAGCTACGAGATCACCCTGATTTTTATCGCCTTTGCCTTCGGCTGCAACATTGGCTGCTCCGTCATCGTTTCCCAGCTTTTTGGCGCCAAGCGCATGGCGGACCTAAAAACCGCCGTATACACCACCCTTATTTCCAGCGGCGTGGTGTGTCTGCTTCTGATGCTGGTGGGCACCCTGTGCTGCACGGATCTGCTGCGGCTGATCCATACCCCGGAGGACATTCTGCCGGACTCCAAGCTGTACCTGGACATTTACATTCTGGGCCTGCCTTTTGTATTTTACTATAATGTGGCCACCGGCATCTTCTCCGCATTGGGCGACTCCAAGACCCCCTTCTATTTCCTGGCCGCTTCTTCCCTATCCAACATTGCGGTGGATATTCTCTTTGTCACCGCCTTCAAAATGGGCGTGGCCGGTGTGGCCTGGGCCACCTTCCTGTGCCAGGGTGTCAGCTGCATTCTGGCCGTAGTGGTAGTATTCCGCCGGTTCCGGACCATTGAGACCGAGAAAAAGCCCGCCGTCTTTTCCTGGGCGCTTCTGAAAAAAATCGCCATTGTGGCCATTCCCAGTATTTTGCAGCAGAGCTTTATTTCCCTCGGCAACATTGTGATCCAGGGTGTCATCAATACCTTTGGCTCCAGTGTGATGGCCGGTTATTCCGCTTCCGTCAAGCTCAATAACCTGGTGATTACCTCCTTTACCACTCTGGGCAACGGCATTTCCAACTACACCGCCCAGAATATGGGCGCCGAAAAGCCGGAACGGGTCCGCCAGGGCTTCCGGGCGGGGCTGAAGCTGGTATGGATGCTGAGCCTGCCCCTGGTACTGCTGTACTTCTTTGTGGGGAAGCAGCTGCTGTACATCTTCCTGGATGACTCCAGCAGCACCGCCATGCAGGTAGGCATTCAGTTCCTGCGGGTGCTGTCTCCCTTCTACTTTGTGGTATCCGCCAAGCTGGTATCCGACGGCATCCTCCGGGGCGCCGGGCTTATGAAGCAGTTTATGATTGCCACCTTTACGGACCTGATTCTCCGGGTGGTACTGGCAGAAGTGCTGTCCGGCCCCTTTGGGACCCTGGGCATCTGGTGCGCCTGGCCCATCGGCTGGATCATCGCTACCGTTATGTCCATCCTTTTCTACCGGAACGGCCCCTGGAACCAAGCGAGCAATTCTTAAAAATTTAGGAACCCCGAAAAAAGACTTGCGTTTCTGCCCAAGTTGGTGTATCCTACGCTGGAAATTTTAATGATATCGGAGTTACGCCATGGGCAATAAAAAGAAGTATATCTGGGAGGTCCTGTTCCTCCTGGTGGTTTTTTTCGGGACTGTGTACGGAGTCTTCCACGGAGAGGATCTGGGGGAAGTGATGCAGGCCCTCAGTGAAGTCCGCAAGGTGTGGCTGCTCCCGGCAGTCGGCTGTGTGGTTCTCTTCCTGTGGGGGGAGGCCGTTACCCTGCGGTACCTCCTTGGAATCCAGGAAATTCCCGTCACCCCGGGAGCCTGCTTTCTGTTCTCTACGGTAGGCTTTTTCTTTAACTGCATTACCCCCTCTGCCTCCGGCGGTCAGCCCATGCAGCTATACTATATGCGCCGGAAAAACATTCCCCTGCCCATTGCCACCCTGGTGCTGATGGTCATTACCATTGCCTACAAATCGGTTCTGGTGCTTTTGGGCTTGGGGATCATTCTGTTCGGTCAGGGCTTTGTCCACAGGTACCTCATGGATATTCTGCCGATTTTTTATTTCGGCATCGGGCTGAACATCCTATGCGTAGGGCTGCTTCTGCTGCTGGTATTCCGGACCTCTTTGGCAAAGGCCATTTTGTGGAAGCTGCTGAAGCTGCTGGAAAAGCTCCATGTCCTTCACGGCAGTGAAAAGCTCTGGGACCGGGCAGAAGCCGCCATCGGGAAATACGAGCAGTCCGCTACCTTCTTCGGCACCCACAAGGCCGTCGTCGGAAAGGTATTTGCCATTACCTTTTTGCAGCGCATTGCCCTGTTTTCCTCTACTTATTTCGTGTACCTCGCCTTCGGGCTCCGGGGGATTTCCCCGGTGACCATTGTCCTGCTGCAGGCGGTTATCTCCATTGCAGCAGACATGATGCCTCTTCCCGGGGGCATGGGCATCAGCGAAACCCTGTTCCTGGCCATTTTCGACCCCATTTTCGGAGAAGCCCTGCTGCTCCCCGGCATGGTTTTGAGCCGGGGGCTCAGCTACTATACAGAGCTTTTCATCAGCGCACTGTTTACCGTTGTGGCCCATTTTGTGCTGTAAACCCGCCCCGAAGCCTTCTCTTCCACTGGAAATAAATAAGACGGATTCCCATTTCTTCCGGGAGTCCGTCTTATTTTTCAGTAAAGGACCAACGCTGCAGCGCCCCCGGGTACAAGTGCCCGGGGGCGAAACTCATTTCCTGGATAGATTCCGCAGGTGGAAGTAAACGGTATGGCTGGAAATTCCCAGTTCCGCCGCCACCTGGTCGATAGCGCTTTTCAGGTCAAAAACGTGCCAGCCCTCCAGCAGGCGGATCATCTCCTTGTTCCGCAGGGAGGGCAGAATTCCGGGGTTCCCCTCTACAATGGTCCGGGCCTCTGCCACCTTCTGCCGCACGGCCTCTGCCGAGTTCTCCGCAAAATGCTCCGTCGTAAATACGGAATTGCCCGGAGGCAGAAAACCGGATACAAATTCCGTAATTGTGGCATTTAAATAGAGGTTAATGCACAGCAGGCCAATTATTTTCCGGCCTGCGTTCCGGATAGCTATGGTGGTAGAGCGCATAGGGTCCCCCCGCTGGTTTTTGCAGAAGTAAACCTGGTAGTCCGTCTGGGGCTTGTCGGACCGCAGCTTTTCCAGCATTTGCAGGGCCAGGTCCGTAATGGGAGCCCCCACGGTTCTGCCCGTATGCAGCCCATTGACAATCTTGACAACGGAATGCTCCAGGTCCTCCAGGCTGTGGATCACCACCTCGTAGCTGGGGCCCAGATAGGCCCCCAGGCCCTCCGCAATCGGGAAAAAACTTTCCAGAAGCCGCCGGTCCTCCGGCGTAAAAGGATTCTCTTTCATTGCCGTACCCCCCAATCCCCTTTCCCGCCATTCGGGAAGTATTGTTATGCTATAGAATAGCATATTTTAAAGGATAAGTCTAGTATGGCAGCATAAAAATACAAAAGAATTCGGCACGCCGTCGCAAACCGGTCCTTACTCCGGTCTGCATTGGCGTGCCGATTCCGTATCCTTTGCTTTTTATCCTCCGGAGGCAGCGGCACTGCCTCCGGGGAATGGCGTATCTTACTCGATGAGGCCGCTATCCTTCAATAGCAGCTCCAGGTCGGTACCTCTCACCTTCCGGACCAGGATTTTCAGCATTTCCTTCTCCGCGAAGGACAGAGGTGCCTGGGAGATGGGCTTTTTGTCAATGGCATAGTAGCAGGCCCGCAGCAGCTCCCGGACATCGTACTTGCTGCCCCAGACCTCGGGGACGGCCCGGTCCACGTTCAGCAGAGTATACACGCTTTCCATGCCGGTGCGCATGGAGTACTCCGTGGTGAAAATGGTGTCTCTGGGGGTCTCGGCGAACTGGCCGATGAAGGCGAAGTTTACGGCGCCCTCCGGCACAACCTTAGGCCGGTCGGACTCCTTCCGGGGCTGGAAGAAGGCGTTGATATAGGGCATATAGCAGGTAGTGGTATTGCAGGCATTCTCCGCCAGGGTGGGAATCTCCTCCGGATTCACGCCGATGTGGTACAGCCACTCCTGGCAGACCTCCTCGCCGGTGCATTCCCGCATGGGCTTCTTTACAAACTGGCCGGGGGTATTGGTGTTCAAGGCGTATACCCACACCAGCACCGTATCCTTATCCTGGGCCCGGAACTGGGGCTGGCGGTTGATGGTCCAGCTCAGGTACCAGTTCTCGGTGCTGTCCTTGACGGTAACGATGCCGCCGGTGGTGACTTTGCCCGCTCTGGGGTCCCGCTGGCAGATGTCCATAATGTGCCGGATGATCTTTTCGTCCTTAGTCTGTACCGTGGCGCTCATCCAGTTGGTGGCCTCCACATCGGAGCAGAAAGCATCGGGGTTGCCGTACTCTCCCTGCTCTGCCTGGGCGGCGATGTTCTTCCACAGGTCCCAGCTTTCTCCGCAGCCATTGTGGATGCCGCTCAGGTCCGGGGCGTGGGTCTGATCGCCGTAGCAGGAGGTATCGGTGCAGCAGCCGTTGGTGATGAACACCAGATCGTCCTCCACCAGGTCGATGGTCTGCTTCTGGCCATCCTTCTCATATTCGATGGCCCGGGCAATCTGCTTTCCATCCACATGGTCGATGACCACATTCTTTACATCCATGCCGAACTCGATCTGCACGCCCTTGCTTTCCAGATACTTGCACAGGGGCAAAATCATGCTCTCATACTGGTTGTACTTGGTAAAGCGCAGGGCGGAAAAGTCCGGCAGGCCGTCGATGTGGTGGACATACCGGCACAGGTACCGCTTCATTTCCAGGGCGCTGGACCAGCGCTGGAAGGCGAACATGGTCTGCCAGTACAGCCAGAAGTTGGTATCCCAGAAGGAGTCCGGCAGCACCTCGGAAATCTTTTTGCCCTCCAGCTGGGCTTCCGGGGTAATAAAGAGCTTGCTCAGGGCCATAGCGGACTCCCGGTCCAGCTTGAACTGCTTATCGGTGTGGGCATCCTGGCCGCACTTGACAGTGGCCCGGCACAGGGAGTAGTTGGGGTCGTGCTTGTTGAGCCAGTAGTACTCATCCAATACGGATACATTGGGAGTCTCGATGCTGGGCACATCCCGGAACACATCCCACATCACTTCAAAGTGGTTGTCCATTTCCCGGCCGCCCCGCATATAAAAGCCCTTGGAAACGTCCTTCCGGCCGTCGCAGCTGCCGCCGGCCAGGTCCAGCTTTTCCAGCAGATGGACCCGCTCGCCCTTCATCTGGCCGTCACGGACCAGGTAGAAGGCGGCGGTCAGACCGGCAAGGCCGGTGCCGATGATATAGGCGGACTTGTTGTCCACGCCCTGGGGCTTTTCAGGATGGGCAAAAGCTTCGTAAGTTCCGGCAGAATAATACATACTCGTTACCTCCGTATTTGTTTTTCTTTCTGACCCAAGTATACCCCGAAAGTGAAAAATTGACCATGAACAGAAAAATCCCCCTGATGGAAAGTCCATCAGGGAGGCGAATGTGATAAATTATCCCACCCGGAACCGGTTCAGGGCAGCAGCCAGATCGTCGTGAATCACCAGGGCAAACCGCTTTACCAAGGTTTCCGGTTCGGCGCGCATATCGTCCTTAATCCAGTCCAGCATGAGCCCCACAAAGGCGTAGGAGTAGACCCGGGCAATAAAGGCCTTGTCCTCCTCCCGGACAACCATCCCCCGGGACAGCTCTTCAATGACGCCCATAATGAGCTGGTCCGTCAGGGGCTGCAGGTACCGCTCCACCTGCTCCCGGCTGACGCAGCGGTAAACGTTCATAATAAAGGGCTTGTTCTCCAGCACCGCTTTGAAAATCTGTACAAAGCCCCGCTGCCAGCTGTCGTAGGTCTTTTTCCCGTCCAGGGCCCGCTGGGCATCCTCCAGGCAGGACCATTCCACCAGGTCGTAAATGTCCTTAAAGTGGTAATAGAAGGTCATCCGGTTGATGCCGCAGTCCTCGGTGATGTCGTTGATGGTGATTTTGTTCAAGGGCTTCTTCAGAAGCAGATGCTTCAGGGATTCCTCCAGCGCCCGCTTGGTGAATTGTGACATATGGGCCTCCTTTTGTTTATTTTATCCGATACAGCCGCTTTCCGTTTTCAAAGGTGATCCTCTGGGCCTCCTCCGGCGTCACGCCCCAAAGGGCCGCCAGCGCCTCTGCCATCCGGTAGAGCTTTCTTGGGTCGTTGCGCTGCCCCCGGAAGGGCTCCGGGGACATATAGGGGCAGTCCGTCTCGATCACCACCCGGTCCCTGGGCACCGCCGCCGCCGCTTCCAGGGCCCGGCGGGCATTTTTAAAGGTCAGCACACCGGTAAAGCCCACATACCAGCCCTTTTTTACCAGTATCTTGGCCATTTCCGCAGAGCCGGAATAGCAGTGGAACACCCCGGTAACTTCCGGATACCCGTCTACGATTTTCATTCCGTCCTCGTGGGCCTCCCGCTCGTGGACAATCACCGGCAGATTCAATTCCCTGGCCAGCGCCATCTGCATCCGGAAGGCCTTCTGCTGGATGTCCCGGGGGATGTCCTCGTAGTGGTAGTCCAGGCCGATTTCTCCAATGGCCACGATCCTGTCGTTTTCCCGGCACATTTCCCGATAGGCATCGATGCAGCTTTCGTCCACCTCGTCCGCAGCATCCGGATGGGAACCTACGGCGGCATACACAAAACCGTATTTTTTCGCAAGCTCGCAGGCCGCTTTGGAAGAAGCCAGGCTGCAGCCGGGGTTTACCAACAGGCCAATGCCCTGCTCCGGAAATGCGGCCAGAAGCTCCTCCCGGTCCAGGTCAAAAGCCCGGTCATCCATATGGGCGTGGGTATCAAAGAGCATAGTGTGTTTCCTTTCTGGTTTATCTATAGGTAGCAAAAACCTTCCCCCTCCTGCGTGGAGGGGAAAGGGGATTTTTCTATTCTACGATCATCCCAATGAGGCACCCGTCCCATTCCCAGACTCTGGGGTCCTCCAGGGAAAAGGCGGTGTTATTGGGGAAGCCCTGTAAGCCACGCCCCGTCAGCTTCACCCGGGCCTCTTTTAAAACCCAGAATTTCAGCATGGCCTTTTGCTTGTCCGGCGCCTGCTCAAACTGGGCATACTCGCTGCCGGATAAAATCCGTTTTGCCAGGCGAAGATTCACGGGCCTGTCCAGCTCCTCGGCATCGATGCCCACCGGGCGGGTAGACAGGACGCAGACTGCATGGCGGTGGGTGTGGGCAATGGAAAAACGGTAAGGGCTGCCCGGGAAATAGGGGCAGCCTGTACGGGAAATGTGGATGGTTGGCAGCGGCTCCCCTGTCTCCTCCCGGTAGAGCCGGGCCAGCAGCTCCCGTCCGGCGGCATGGCCGCTGCGGCCGGAGAGCCTGCAAAGGGCAAGCCGCATCATACGTCGATAATGTTCCCTTCTCCGTCCGGCAGGAGCTTGCCGAATTTCAGCCGATCCCAGGCCATAAGCCCGCCCAGCACCATCACGAGCAGCCCCAGCAGGACCATTACAATCCGGGAGGTAGTCATCGGCAGCACAATGAGCACCGCCCCCACCAGGCAGGCAATCACGGCAAAGCGCATACTGCATTTCCACCGGGAAGCATTGACAATGTCCTGAACCCCGCGGATCAGGATCATCAGTCCGGCAATCCGCCCGATGGTGGCCGCCAGCCGCAGGGGGTTCCGCAGGAGCCACACCCCCATAGCCAGGGTCACCGCCGCAAACAGGATTTTACCGGTGCTGGCATCCTTCCAGAACAGAGTTTCCAGAATAAGCCCCGCCCCAATCAAAGCCAGGATACCGCCGACAATCCGCCCCACCAGGGCGGAGGCCGAATCCGGCCGCACCACCAGCAGAAGTCCCAGCAAAATCATAATCACAGGCGTCAGCAAAAGCTTGCCCATCCGCAAAAGTTCCTGTTTTTTCATACCCGTTTCCGCCTTTCCAGCAAACACTTTATAGCTATATGATACCCGTTTTTCCCCTGGGTGTCAATTGTTCAGGCCCCTCTGGAAAAAAATTCACAACTGGATTTTGGGGAATTCCCTTGGAAAGTGGCGGATAATATGATACAATAGGGGAAATTTTGACGAAACGAGGTGCCCGCCATGGACCCCGAAACCGTAAAAGAGCGGAAACGCATCCCGCCGGAGGGCATCATTGCCCTGGTGGCCCTAGTCTGTTTTCTGGGACTGTTGGCCGTGGCCATTCTGTGCATTCCCTACTACGGCCGCTCCTCCGACCCGGAGTCCCTGCTGCAAAACGTAAGAATCGAGCAGCAGCGCCGGGAAGAAGCGGATCCCCTGGAGCCCACCGAGGAAAACACCGAGGAAACCACGGAGCCCACCATTCCCCCGGAAAGCAACCCCTACACCAAATACGATTTCCAGTACGACAAAAACAACTACCTTTACTGTACCCGGCAGGATAGTTTCCCGGGCATTGATGTCTCCGCCTTCCAGGGAGAAATCAACTGGAAACAGGTAAAGGCCTCCGGCATCCGCTTTGCCCTCATCCGCCTGGGCTACCGGGGCTACGGCCAGGCCGGAAACATGGTAGAGGACGAGTATGCCCGGTATAATCTGAAAGAGGCCCGGAAGGCAGGCCTGGAAATCGGCGCCTACTTCTTCTCCCAGGCCACCAGCATCGACGAGGTGGACGACGAAATTTTCTTCTTCATGCAGATTCTGGGAGACACCAAGCTCACCATGCCCATCATCCTGGACTGGGAGTATATTTCCGACACCGCCCGGACAGCCCATGTAGATGCCCGAACCCTGACGGATCTGCAAAAGCACTTCTGCGAGACCATGGTGGACTTTGGCTATCAGCCTATGGTTTACTTCAACTGGAGCCTGGCAGACCGTCGGCTCTACCTGAATGAGCTGGAAGACTATCCCTTCTGGCTTGCCCTGTACCAGGACCGGATGACCTACCCCTTCCGGGTAGAAATGTGGCAGTACACCTGCACCGGCAGAGTCCCCGGCATCAACGGAGATGTGGACATCAATGTGTTTATGCCGGATGCACGGAAGGTGTGGATCAACTAAAAAATCGCTGCGAACGGAAACGGCCCGTTCGCAGCGATCTTTTTTCGTCAGGTTCCTTCCATTTCCAGGGGCAGGGCCATCAGCTGCTCCATGACAGCCCGGGCCTCTTGGTCCAAAGGCTTAAAGGGGCTCCTGCAGAAGCCGCAGTCCACGCCCCGCAGGGTCCAGCCATACTTCATGGCGTTGAAGATGCCGATTTTAACGGTTTCCTCCACCCGGTGGTTGATGGCGTGCTGCCAGCGGTAGGCCGCAGCCATATCCCCCGCCTGAAAGGCCTCCCTTGCCTTTAAAAACAGCGGTGCAAACAGGTTCACCGTGGTGCCGATGGTTGCCGCAGCACCCATGGCATAGGCAGCGATAAACTGCTCATCGAAACCGTTGATCAGCGCCTTTCCGGGGAAGGCCTGGCCCATCCGTTCCAGGCTGTACAGATTCGTAGAAGTATGCTTGATGCCCACAATGTTGGGATTGGCCAGCAGCCGCCCGGCATTGTCCTTGTTGAATTCCACGCCGGTAAACTGGGGGATGTTGTACACAATGGCCGGCAGGCCCGGCAGAGCCTCAATCACCTGCTCATAGTAGCCCATGATTTCATCCATGCTGAACTTATAGTAGTAGGGCGGGATCATGGAAACCGCCATCGCCCCGGCCTTCATGGCGTGGTCCGCCAGCTCAATCACATCCCGGGTCCGGATGGTACCCACATGGGCAATCACCGGTACCCGCCCGGCTGCGGCACGAACGGTGTGCTCTACCACCTGCTTCCGCTCCTCCAGCGTCAGCAGCAGCCCCTCTCCGGAGGAACCGCAGCAGTAGAAGCCCTCCACACCGTCCTTGATCTGCAGGTCTACGATTTCTTCCAGGGCATCCAGGTTCAGGCTTTCATCCGCCCGGGTAGGGGTAATGAGGGCGGACCAGATGCGGGCAAAATCCGTTACCATGCGGTCCAGCCTCCGTCGATGACCAGGTTGGCCCCCGTCATAAAGGAGGAGGCCTGAGAGGCCAGGAAAATCACGGCGCCGTTGTATTCGTCCTCATGGCTCATGCGGCCCATAGGCATCCGTGCGGTGAAGTTGGCAATAAAGGTTTCGTCCTGGGTGTCCCGCCACACACCGGCAGGAGTCAGGGTGTTTACCCGGATGCCCTTCTTGCCCCAGTAGGTAGCCAGGTACCGGGTCAGATTGTAAACGCCGGACTTGGCCGCGGAGTAGGCCACGGGCTTAATAAAGGGAATGCCGGTACGCTCCTCTTTGTACTTGTAAATATCCTGAATGGGGGACAGCATTCCGTAGATGGAGCCCACATTGATGATGGAGCCGCCCTTTCCGGCCTTGACCATCCGGCTGCCCACAGCCTGGCAGCACAGGAAGGTACCTACCAGATTGGTATCCACCACCTCCCGGAACACCTCCTCCGGGAAGTTCTCAAAGGGTCCGGAGACCTCCGGAGGCGCAGAGGGCTGGGTATCGATGCCCGCATTGTTGATAAGCACATCCGGGGCATCCCCCCAGGCCTGCTCCATGGCATCCAGCGCTGCCTCAATGGTGTCCTTCCGGTTGATGTCTACGGCATAGAACTTCATCCGTTCCCCGTCGTACTTCTCCTTGGGGAAAATGGCCTCCACCTTTTCCGGGTTTACATGGCGGGCAAAGACGGCAACCTTGGCCCCCCGCTCGTAAAACTCCCGGGCCATATTTTTGCCGATCTGGCCCAGGCCGCCGGTAACGATGCAGATTTTACCGGATACATCAAACAGTTTGTCTTCCATAAATAATAAACCTCTTTTCGCTTATCCCAACAGGACCGTGGGAAGGAATGTAACGATTTGGGGAATGTATGTTACCAGCAATAGTGTTCCGACCAGCGGAAGCAAGAAGGGCAGGATCGCCTTGTAGAGCTTTTCCAGCTTGACCTTGTTCACATCGGAAATTACAAACAGGCACACGCCGAAGGGCGGAGTCACCTGGCCGATCATCAGGTTCAGTACGATCATCACACCGAAGTGGACCAGATCCAGGCCCAGGCCGTTGGCAATGGGCAGCAGTACCGGCAGCATCAGCGTCAGGATGGCACCGGGTTCCATTACCATGCCCAATACCAGCAGCAGCACATTGATGACCAGCAGAATAATGGCAGGATTGGAGCTGATGCCCAAAATGATGCCCGCCAGCTCTCTGGAAATGCCTTCCTTTGCCATCACATAGGTGAACAGCGTAGAAGTACCGATGATAAACAGGGTGTTGGCGGAAGAAATGGCGGAGTCCTTCAGGCACTTCTTGAAGCTCTCCCAGTCCATAGTCCGGTAAACAAACAGAGAAATAACCAGGGAGTAGATCACCGCAATAGAGGAGGCTTCTGTAGGCGTAAACCATCCCAGCGTGAAGCCGGACAGGATGATCAGCGGGGTCAGGAAAGCGGGAATACCGTAAAAAGTCTTCTTCAGGAAGTTTTTCAAGCAGAAAGCGTGCCGCTCATACTTTCTACGGATGGCGTACCACAGGATCAGCACCATCAGAAGAACGCCCATGAGCAATCCCGGCATCACACCGCCCATAAACAGCCTGTCCACACTGACGCTGGCCACGCTGCCATAGATAATCAATGGAATCGAAGGCGGGAAAATCGGGCCGATCACAGAGGACGCAGCAGTTACGGCACCGGAGAACTCCTCATCGTATCCATTCTTGGTCATGGCCTCCATCTCAATGGCGCCAAGGCCGCCGGCATCCGCCACGGCGCTGCCGGACATACCGGCAAAAATGACGCTGGCAACCACATTGGCATGGCCCAGGCCGCCGGGGATCCACCCCACCAGCTCTTTGCAGGCATCAAAAATCTTTTCGGTGATCTTGCCTGCATTCATCAGGTTTCCGGCCAGAATAAACAACGGTACGGCGATCAGCAGGAAGGAATCCACGCCGCTGACCATTTTCTGCCCGATGACCACCAGGGGGTAGCCCAGGGACAGGCAGCCCAGCACAGCGGAGGCACCGATAGAAATGCTGATGGGCACACCGATGACCAGCAAAATTACAAACGCGATCAAAAATATAGCCATTGCTTGCCACCTCAGCCTTTCTTTGTCATTGTCAGGATCCGCTCCACGATCTGCTCCACAGACTTCAGCGCGATAAACGCCCCCGCAATGGCCATGGGTACATACTGCACCGTATAGGGCAGGGGAAAACTGAAGGTGGCATAGGTACGAGTGCTGACGAACGGGTACTGGGCAATGAAGGCGATAACCATGACCACACCCAGCAGCAGCGAAAACAGTTTGTTGACGAGATACAGGCAATCCGCCATTTTTCCCTTTGTCTTGCTGACCAAGAAGTCCAGCCGCATAAGGCCTTCCTTTTCGTACAGCGGGATCAGGCCAATAAAGGCCATCCACAAAAAGGCGATGCCGCAGATCTCAATGGTTGGCCGGAAGGACTTTCCGAAAAGATTCCGGTTGCACAGTTCTCCAACGATCACCAGCACCATCAGTGCGATCATCACCATAATGATGACCTCTGCCACTCTGGCAATGGCCGCCGTGATTTTCTTTGATAGTTTCATAGAAGCTCCCTGTTTTACACAAGCAGCACGGGCAGAGCCCGTGCTGCCGCGAGAAGTCGGTACTTACGGAGAACTTTTAGCGGACTACAGCCAGAATGCTGTTCAGCAGATCCCGGTCGAACCAGGTCTCGTTCTCGTAGCGGTCATAGTAGCTGTCACCGCCCAGTTTATCCTTGAAAGACTGGACATCCGGCTCAAAATTGAAGGTAACGCCCGCATCCTGCAAAACCTTGGTGGCGGTCTCATTATCCTGGGCGATGGTATCAAAGCTGTACTTGGCGGCAACCTTTGCCTGCTCCTTCAAAATCTGCTGAACGGCAGGATCCAGCTTGCCCCAGGTGGTGCTGTTGACAGCCATGGTGCAGCCCATCCACATATAGTTGATGTTGGAGAAATACTTGATGTCATCGTAGGTGGCGTTGGCGACCAGATGGTAAGTAGCGTTGTCCTGGGCCTCTGCAGTACCGTTGGACAGGGCCAGGGCCAGTTCCGGCAGAGCCAGAGCCACGGGCGTGGCGCCCAGAGCTTCCCAAACGTCCAGGTACAGCTGGCTGGTTGGGACGCGGATCTTCAGGCCTTCCACATCGGCGGCACTGTTGATGGGCCGGTTGGTGGTGGAGATATGGCGCATACCGTTATCGCCCTCGGCCAGGTATACCAGATTATACTTTTCGAAGTCGGAGAAAATCTTCTCGCCAACATCGCTGTTGGTCACTTCGTAGGCCTGCTCAGCGCTGCTAAAGAGGAAGGGCAGGTCCAGCACCTTGGCCTTCTCATAGAAGGAGGTGAAGCCGGAGGTACCGGCAAAAATCATATCAATGGTGCCCATCCGGGTAGACTCGATGGCTTCGGCATCGTTGCCCAGCTCGCCGGAGTGGTGGACATCCAAGGTGATGGCGCCGCCGGAGGCTTCGTTTACCAGGCGGGCATACTCGATGATGGTTTTGGTAGGAACGGAGTTTTCGTTGCCGGGAGAGTAGATCGTCAGTGTTACGGGCTTGATGGACGCTTCCACAGCGGCAGCCGGGGCATTTGCCGCGGGAGCAGCCGTTGCGGCAGTGGTCTGCGCAGGGGCTGAGGTGCCGCCGCAGGCGGCAAGGGTCAGCATCATGGCAGCAACCAGCAGTACAGAGATGAGCTTTTTCATTGTAAGATCCTCCTCTTTGTTTTTGTCATACTGATTGTAAGATTGTATGACATCTGCTATTAGTATAAACAGACCGGATATGATTGTCAATGCGTGGATATTACAAAATGTCTCTCCCATTTTTAGTAAAACAGCACAATTTTCATCTGGGTGCCCCTGTTTTAATTCCGCAAACTATACCAGTTTGTTTTTCGAATGCAAATCAGGCGCTTTTTTGCCCCTATTCCGTAAAAGTAAAAAATTGTAGGACAATCATATGACTGTCCTACAAATCGTCATTCCTGACCTTCCCGGATGTTCTGGATCAGGTCCTCTTTCGCCTTTTCTATGTGGGCCCGCATAGCCCATTCCGCTTGATCCGCGTCCCCCATCATAATGGCATTGAAAATATTGCTGTGGGGCATGATCACGTTTCGAACATTCTGCTCCACCTGGAAGGTTTTGGAGCGGAAGGTTTTCATGCCTTCGCAAATACGGGTATAGATCTCCTGGATCAGGGGATTTCCGCAGGCGGATACAATGGCCGTATGGAAGGCTTCATCCAACTGGCCGATTTTTCTGGCGTCCCGGTCATTGACGGCCTGCATAAATTCCTTGTGGACCTGCTCCAAATTTTGCAGCTGCTCCCGGGTACACCTTTGGGCTGTCAGCCTGGCTGCCATAGGTTCCAGCGCGGCCCGAACATCCAGGGAATTGCGCAGATTGTCTTCATTCTGCACCAACCAATGGATGGCATCCAGATCCGTACCCACGGTCTCCACCGCTACAAAGGCACCTTTTCCCGGCCGGATCTCTACAATTCCCTTGGCCTGCAACAGTCGGAAAGCCTCTCGCACAGTTCCCCTGCCTACCTTCATGGTTTTGCACAATTCCATCTCTGCCGGAAGCTTGGTTCCACCAGGTAAATTCTCATCCTTGATCATTTGGGCCAGCCGCATTTCCACCTGCTGCACCACTGGCACTCTTACAATCGGTTCCATTGTATGACACGCCTTTCCCTTGTAATTGGTTTTATAGTATGCCATTTCCGTTCAAAAGTCAATAAGGTTGTTCTGTTGTATTACAGTAGACCCAAAGCCTCCGCAGCTTCATAGGAACTTCACATTTTCCCGCTTTCATTTTTAATCATTTTCGGATATTCTGGAAAAACAAGCTTAGAGGCGAGTGCTTGTATCTTTTTCATTTTCTTCTCCAAAACAAAAGTGCCGCAGATTTCTCTGCGGCGTTTTGTTTTATCCGGTGTTCGCTACCCATTGTCGGTTTCCACCGGTTCAAAATTGGCTTTAAAGCTCCGTGTCACGATTTTCTCCCCGTCTTTTCCGTATACCGTAAGCTTCAGCCGCCGGGCCTCTTCCAGATTTCTTTCCGTCAGCCGGTCCCCCAGGCCGTCCAGCAGCTTCCGGGTTACGGTGTCCATTGGGTAGTCGTCGGAGATTTCCACCGTGGCTGTGAAATCCTCCACGCTGAGCAGTGTCAGCATGGACCAGAGTTCTTCCGTTTTTTGAAGGGTCTGTGCCTGGCAGGCATAATATTTTTCATAGTCCCCTGCCCAGTCCGCATCCGCGCTGCGGTCCGGGAGATCATAATTTTCTTGCAGGTACCGCCCCAAAAAGGCGGTGATTTTTTTGGCCCCGATGGGGTTGGTGTGGCCGCCGTCGTCATACCAGTCGGTTTCGTCGTCCATAAGGTCCGTATGCTGCAGGTCCACCGTAGCCGCCCCCAGGGACTGGGCCAGCTTTATGGCTGCGTTGGAGTAGCTCTGCTGCTCGGCATCCGGAGCCCCCCGGTAGGGAAGATAGGTGATGACGGGAATAATACCTTCTTGTTGACATAATTCTATAAACTTCTGCAAATACCGCAGCCCCTCGGTCATTTCCTCCGCCACCTCGTCCGCAGGGCCTACAACCGGATTCTCCACGGGATACACCCCGATCCGGGATTCCGCTCCCTTCTCCGTGGTCACCGCGGATTCTCCAAAGCCGCGCTTCAGCATTTCCGTATCCAGCTCCTTCCAGCGGTTATGGAAAATATCCAGCGGAAACAGCAGCTCTGCCCGGGAGGCAGCATCCGGGTAAATATCCCAAATAGCCCGGAGCTTGGTCTTGCTCAGCGGAAAGGGGTCCATGGCGGCGTGGGCCAGGGCCAGTTCCGTCTGCATATAGTCGGACTTGGCCAGAAACACATCCATCACCGCCACCTTGGGCCTGTGATGCTCCAGGGCCATTTGCAGCATCCAGTAGGAGGATGCAACGGACCCGCCGTGAATGGCCAGGTTGTAAGAGGTAATCCCCGTTTCCTTCCACAGCTGCATGGGAAACACACTGTTTACCACATGGCTGGTGCCGAAAAACAGGACCTCGTATTCCCGGTCGTCATCCAGAAAGGGGGTGTTTTTATAATAGCCGTCGTTCACCCGCAGGGCCTTCCCGCAGAAGCCCACACCGCCAAGCACCAGCGCCAGCAGCACCAGCGCACTGACCGTACGCTTAAAACTGGAAATAAATAAAGCTCGCCGCATGGAAGCCGTTCCCCCAAATTCCAAAAATAAAAATCAGCAGCAGAAATCCCGCCAGCAGCAGCTCCCGGCATAGCCAGTTCTGCTTTTCAAACACCGCTTGCAGCGGAACGCCCCGGTACCGGGCGACATCCAGCCCCGTCATCAGCAGCACCGCCAGCAGCAGCACCCATAGTTCCGCCGTATCCAGGCCCATAGTGCTGTTGCGGATAGCATCCAGCAGTTCCAGCGGCCGCAGGTCCCGGAAAATGTGCCGCAGCATTTCCGCAGCCGGTGCCAGGCCGTCCGCCCGGAAAAACAGCCAGGCAAAATCCACCAGCAAAAAGGTCACCGCCATCCGGAGCACCTTCCAGGAGGCCGTTCCCGTCCGGATACCCAGGACAGAAACCGCCTTTTCTCTGGCACCCTTCGTCAGCTTGCCGACGATCTGGTACAGCCCGTGCAGGCCGCCCCACACCACAAAGGACCAGTTGGCCCCGTGCCACAGGCCGCTGAGCAGAAACACAATCAGGATATTCCGGTAATTTTTCCACTTGGCACACCGGCTTCCCCCCAGGGGGAAGTAAACATAATCCCGGAACCAGGTGCTCAAAGAAATGTGCCACCGCCGCCAGAATTCCTGGATGGACTGGGCAAAATAAGGGGTCCGGAAGTTCACCGGCAGATGAATCCCCAGCATTCTCCCCGCCCCAATGGCCATTGCGGAGTAGCCCGCAAAGTCGCAATAGATCTGGATGCCGTAAACCACAGTCGCAAACACCAGGCAGATGCCGGGCAGCGCCGCAAAGCCCCCATACACGGTATCTACCAGCATGGCGGCCCGATCCGCAATCACCAGCTTTAGAAAGTAGCCCCAGCTCATGGTCAGCAGCCCGGAGCGCAGGTCCGCAAAGCCGGGCTTTTGGGGGGTATCGTACTGAGGCAGCAGCTTTCCGCCCCGGCCGATAGGCCCGGAAAGAAGCTGTGGAAAGAAGGAGACGAACAGGGCAAAATTGACAAAGTTCCGCTCCGCCTTGTATTTCCCCTGATAGACATCAATGAGGTACCCCGCCGCCTGAAAGGTGAAAAAGGAAATTCCCGCAGGCATCATCAGATTCAGCCTTGGGGTCGTCTTTCCCAGAAGCTGTTCCAGGGTATACAGGGCAAAGTCCGCATATTTGAACACTGCCAGCGAACCCAGAACAACGGTCAGTCCTGCCCAGAAAGTCCATTTTCTCTTTTCCAGCAGCAGGGCCGCCGCATATACCACCGCCGTGCAGCCCAGAAGCAGCAGGCAATAGCGCTTTCCCCAGCAGCTGTAATAATAGTAGCTTGCCAGCAGCAGGGCCATATTTTTGCACCTTGCCGGGAGAAGCCCCACCAGAATCAGCACCAGCGGGAAAAAAAGCAGAAAGGCGTAGGAGTTAAAAACCATACTTATCCTCCGAAGAAGCGTTGTATTTTCCCCCAGTATACCATAGTTCCCCGGGAATTGCTATCCGTATTTCCAAAAAAGCGAGCCGGATACCGGAAAGCGGATTTTTATCCGCAAATTCTCCCTTGCTTCGTCCCGGGGTCTTTCCCTTCGTCAATCCGCGAAAAGTTCCGGCAAATACGGACAATTTCCGGTTTCTTGACAATTATTTGCAGGGAATATATAATCTTTTCAAGAATTGCAAACCGTCCCCGGAGCTTCCGGGATACATACAGACCGGCGGGAAAAGGAGTCTGGTCTTATGCGGAAATGGACGGTTTTGTTATGGCTGCCGGTGCTGCTGCTGGCAGGAATCCTGGCGCCCTGCGTATTTGCCACCGGCTGGACCATTCAGGACGGCGGCCGGGTATACAGCACCGTTGGCTTTTCCCGGAACCCGGAAAAGGCCCTGGCCTCTGCGGGGCTGGAGCTAAGCTCCATCGCCGCCTACAGCCGGAAGGAGCAGACCATTACGGTCCACCGGAACCCCAGAATTGAGGTCCTCTACCACGGGACCCCGATTTCCGTTGAGATTCAGGGGCAGACCGCCGGGCAGCTGCTGGAGGAGCTGGGGCTGGTCCCGGACCGGTGGGACAGGCTGAATATGCCGGAGGAAACCGTTCTTGCTCCGGGCATGGCGCTGCAGGTGGACCATGTGGTCTGCCGGGAAGAGCATAGCAGCCGCCGGATTCCCTTTGAGACGGAGGTGTATTATGCCCCGGAGCTGCCCGCAGGTACGCAGCAGGTTTTAAGGGAGGGCCGGGACGGGGAGCTGTCCGTTTCCCAGTCCGTTAGTTATGTAAACTTCAATGAGGCATCCAGAGAGACACTTGCGGAAAAGCAGGCCCGTGCGCCCCGGTCCCGGATTGTCGCTTTGGGCACCGGCGGGGTCGGCCGGGCCCGGAAGGCAGAGGACCCCATCATCCTGGAAGACCGGATTCTGCTGCCCACCGGAGAAATTCTGCACTATACCAAGGTGGATTTCGTCCGGGCCACGGCCTATACCCATACGGACCCCGGCTGCACCGTCACCACCGCCACCGGCACCCGGGTCCACCGGGGCACCGTGGCCGTAGACCCAAGATACATTCCCTACGGCACCCGGATGTTCATTATGGCCTCCGACGGCAGCTATGTTTACGGCCCTGCGGAAGCGGAGGACTGCGGCGGGGACATCAAGGGCGACCGGGTAGACCTGTACCTGCCCACCGTAGAGGCCTGTATGGCCTTTGGGCGGAGAAGGTGCACCGTATATTTTCTGGGGTGAGTTACAGTCTGCGGACGGCCAGCATGGTCAAGTCGTCAAATTGGGGAGCGTCACCCACAAATCTGTCCACCCCGGCCTGAAAAAGAACCGCAGCCTGATTTACGAAGGCTGGGAGCTGGTTTATTTCAAGTAATCCTTTCTTCCCCCGGAAATCCGGAGGGAAGCTTTTTTCTGTCCGGAATACGCTGCCCAGGGCCGCAGCAAAGCAAGTACCATTTTATTGATTTTCCCTTGGAATTATGGTATGATATAGTATCCGAAAAAGGAGGGAACTGCCTATGGAAGCAAGTACCGAAGTAGTATTGGACGAGTACAACCGAGCCTTAAAGCAGGGCCAGCGGGAGGTTGCGGAGCTGGCCGCCCAGGGAAAACCCACCAACCCCGCCGTGCTGGACGAGATTCTGCCGGACGGCAACGCGGATGTGGTTCAGGATCTGGGGCTATTGGAGATTCCCTCCCAGCGAATCATCGGCACCAAGTCCGCCGGGCGCATTGCCGCCTTCTCCCCCAGTTTTTTGCCGCTGCTGGATACCAAGTCGGAATTTTCCAGCAAGTGGATGAGCCTGTGTGCCGCCCACCTGGGGGATACGGGCATCCGGGACCCCATCCAGTGCTATGAATACCTGGGCAATTTCTATGTCCAGGAGGGCAACAAGCGGGTCAGCGTCCTGCGATACTTTGGGGCCCCCTGCATTCCCGCCCTGGTCAAACGGGTGCTGCCGCCCAAAACCGACGACCCCAGAATTCAGGCCTACTACGAATTCCTGGATTTCTTTAAAAACAGCCGCCTGTATGTCATTCAGTTCCGGAAGCCGGGCTGCTATAGCAAGCTTCTTGCCAAGGTTGGCAAAAAGCCGGGAGAGCCCTGGACCGATGCGGAAAAGCGGACCTTTAACGCCTACTATTCCTATTTCCTGGATGCTTTCCAGCAGATTCCGCTGAAGGAGGATGTCCTGCCGGAGGAAGCGCTGCTGCTGTGGCTCCAGCTTTATGATTACAGGGATCTGGGCAAAATGGGGGTCCCTGCCATCCGGAAAAGCCTGGCGGCCCTGCGATACGATATGATTTCCACCGTCAGGGAAGACTCCATTCATATGCGCACCACAGCAGACCCGGCGGTTAAAACCAATGTTCTGAACTGGATTTCCACCCCTGTCTACCTGAACGTGGCCTTCGTGCACCAGCTGGCCCCTTCCACCAGCGGCTGGGTACTGGGGCATGAGCAGGGCAAGGAATACCTGCAGCAGGTGCTGGGCAACAAGCTGACCATTAAAAGCTACTATAATGCCAACACCCAGGAGGAAGCCGAACGCCTGTTGGAGCAGGCTGTGGCCGAGGGTGCCCAGGTGGTATTTACCACGGCGCCCCTTTTGCGGACCGCCGCCTTGAAGGCCGCCGTCAAATATCCCAAGGTGGAATTTTTGAATTGCTCCGTGGATCAGCCCTATTCCAGCGTCTGCTCCTATTATGGGCGGGTGTACGAAGGCAAGTTTATCACCGGCGCCATTGCCGGCGCTCTGGCCCAGGACAACCGCATCGGCTATATTGCCTCTTACCCCATTTTCGGCCAGATGGCCAATATCAACGCATTTGCCTTGGGGGCCCAGTTTACCAACCCCCGGGCTCAGATTCAGCTGCGGTGGTCCTGCGTGGCAGGCAACCCCCAGGCGGATTTCTTTGCCGACGGCATCCGGGTCATCTCCAACCGGGATGCCCCCGGTCAGAGCAAGATGTATCTGGACTTTTGCAGCTATGGCACCTATCTGATGGACGACAAGGGAGAATTGATTTCCCTGGGCTCCCCCATCTGGGTGTGGGGCAAGTTCTATGAATTTGTCCTCAGCTCCATGTTTGCCGGAACCTGGAAAAAGGAGCGGTCCGGGAAAGAACCCCTGAACTACTGGCTGGGCATGGACAGCGGCGTCATTGCCGTAAACCTGTCGGACCGGCTGCCCACCGGCATCAGAACCATGGCAGAGTTTTTGCAGGATTCCATTGCCGGGAAGTGGCTGGACCCCTTTGCCCGGAAGATCGTCGCCCAGGACGGCACCGTAAAAAACGACGGCAGCCACAGCTTCTCCCCGGATGAGCTGCTGCATATGGACTGGCTGTGCGACAACGTGATAGGGGACATTCCCGCCCCCTCCGAAATTCTGCCTATGTCCCGGCCCATGGTAGAGGAGCTGGGCATTTATCGCCCGAAGCCCGCCGCTGCCGAGGAGGCACAGATCCATGAAGATTCTGGTTCTCTCCGATGAGGAATGTCCCGCTTTGTGGGACTACTATGTGCCCGGGCGGCTGGCCGAATACCAGCTCATCATCGCCTGCGGGGACCTGATGGCCAGCTATCTGAGCTTTATTGTCACCATGGCCCGGTGCCCGGTGCTGTATGTACCCGGGAACCACGATACCCGCTACGACAAAGAGCCCCCGGAGGGCTGCGACAACATCGACGGCAAGGTGGTAGAATACAACGGCCTGCGAATTGTGGGCCTGGGCGGGTGCCTGCGGTACCGGCCGGGGCCCAACCAGTATTCTGACCGGGAAATGCGGGCCAGAATCCGGAAGCTCCTGTGGCCCCTGTATAAGTCCAGAGGCGTGGATATTCTGGTGACCCACGCCCCGGCGGAGGGCCTGGGGGACAGCGAAGACCGGGCCCACATCGGTTTTCCCTGCCTGCGGGACTTTTTGGACAACTATCAGCCCCTTTACCACCTCCATGGCCATGTACATCTGAACTACGGCACCGGAAACCAGCGGGTAATCGTCCACAACGGCACCACCATCATCAACGCCTACGAGCGCTATACCCTGAATGTCCCCGACCGGAAGGTACCGGAGAAAAAGAAAAACAAGCTGATTTGGATCTCGGACCCGCCGAAGTATTGATAAGGAGAACTATGACATTTACTGGCTTCACCCCGGAGACCGTGGATTTTCTCTGGGGCATTCGAATGAACAACAACCGGGACTGGTTCCTGGCGCACAAAAAGCAATATACGGATACCCTGTACGAGCCCATGAAGGCTTTGGGGGCAGACCTGTTCGAGCCCTTTCTGGAAAAGCCCGGAAACATTCTGAAGGTCAGCCGGATTTACCGGGATGCCCGGCTCCACCATCCCCTGCCCTATAAGGAAAGCCTTTGGATCTGCATCCGCCGGGATGTGGAGTGGTGGGCGGAAAATCCCTGCCTCTTCTTTGAATTCCGGCCGGAGGGCATCAGCTACGGCTTCACCTTCTGGAAGCCAAGGGTTACCTCCATGGAGCTGTTCCGGCAGCGGATTGCGGAAAATCCCAGGGACTTTCTGGAGCTCATCCGGGACACGGAAGCAAGAACCGGTATCCCGGTAACCGCGGAATGCTATAAGCGGCCCAAGGCAGCCCCCACCGAAGAGCTGACCCCCTACTTTGCCTGGAAAAATGATTTAAGCTGCATCCGCTCGGAAGAAGTCGGGCCGGAAATCTTTGGGGCCCGGCTGGAAGACAGGGTAAGCGGACTCTTTCAAAACCTGATTCCCCTGTACGATTATTTCAATCAGTTTACCCCCTGAAAGAAAGGAATGAATATTATGAAACACACCATTTTCAAAGGCATGGCTACCGCCATGGTCACCCCCATGACCCCCGAGGGCGTGGACTACGAGGCCCTGGGCCGGTTTATCGACTTCCAGCTTGCCTCCGGCATCAATGCCCTGGTAGCCGTCGGCACTACCGGCGAAAGCGCCACCCTTTCTCCCGAGGAGCGGAAAAAGGTTATTTCCTTTACCATCGACCGGGTGGCAGGCCGGGTCCCCGTTATCGCCGGTACCGGCACCAACAACACCCAGCACGCCATTGATTACTCCGTGTCCGCCTCTCAGGCCGGTGCGGATGCCCTGCTGGTGGTAACCCCCTACTACAACAAGGCCACCCAGAACGGCCTGATCGCCCACTTTACCGCCATTGCGGACAAGGTAGACAAGCCCATTATTCTGTACAATGTCCCCTCCCGTACCGGCTGCAACCTGCTGCCCGCCACCGTGGAAAAACTGGCGGACCACCCCAATATCGCCGCCATTAAGGAAGCCAGCGGCAACATGAGCCAGGTGGTGGAGCTGTTTGCCCGCTGCTCTGATAAGATCGATGTCTACTCCGGCGAGGACGGCCTGACGGTACCCATGCTGGCCATGGGCGGCAAGGGCACCATCAGCGTGCTGAGTAACGTCATTCCCCAGGGGGCCGTGGCCATGACCGATGCCTTCTTTGCCGGCGATGTGCAGAAGGCCGCAGCCTTGCAATGCAAGTACCTGAACCTCATTAACCTGCTCTTCTGCGAAGTGAACCCCATCCCCGCCAAGGCCGCCGTCAGCGCCATGGGCTTCGGCAAGGAGTACATCCGCCTGCCGCTGACGCCCATGGAGGAGGCCAACCGGGCAAAGCTCCTGGCCGAAATGCGGGCACAGGGGGTAAACGTATGAAGGCAGTGCTTTGCGGCGCCAACGGCGCCATGGGAAAGCTGATTGCCAATCGCCTGGGAGAAAACCAGGTAGGCGCCGTCAGCATTGACGGGGCCAACGGCGTTTGCAAAACCTTTGCGGAGCTGGGGGACCGTGGGGCCGATGTGGTCATCGACTTTTCCCACCACACCGCCATCGGGGAAGTGCTGGACTACGCCGAAAAATTCCGCTGTGCCGTAGTCATCGGCACCACCGGCCACACGGAGGAAGAAAAGCAGAGAATCTATGCCGCCGGAAATAAAATTCCCGTATTCTACTCCGGTAACCTGAGCCTGGGCATTGCGGTACTGTGCCGCCTTGCCAAGCAGGCTGCCGGTGCCTTCCCGGAGGCGGACATTGAAATTGTGGAGGTTCACCATAACCGGAAGGTGGATGCCCCCAGCGGCACCGCCCATATGCTGTTCCAGGCCATTCGTCAGGTCCGCCCCCAGGCCACCGAGCACTGCGGCCGGGCCGGAGAGGGCAAGCGCACCAAGGAGGAAATCGGCATTTCCTCCCTGCGCATGGGCAATGTGGTAGGCATCCATGAGGTTCACATCTGCACGCCCACCCAAACCCTGACCCTGAAGCACGAAGCCCACGACCGGGCCATGTTTGCCGACGGGGCCATTGAGGCCGCCGCCTTTGTCATCGGCAAGCAGCCGGGCATTTATAATATGGAAAACCTGCTGGGGTGATTGGAATGAAAGTAACCTATATGAACGGTGCGGGCAACGACTTTATGGTTTTCGATGCCCGGGGCCTCCAAATGGATTTTTCGGAAATGGCAAAAAAACTCTGCGCCATTCGGCACGCCGACGGCATGATGGCCGTGGGAGATTCCAAAACCGCGGATTTTGAAATGATCTTCTACAACTCCGACGGTACCCGGGGCGAGATGTGCGGCAACGGCGCCCGGTGCATCAGCCGGTTCGCCCATGATCTGGGCATCGTAGGGGACCACATGGTTTTTGACACCCTGGCAGGCCCGGTAGAGGGCTGGCGGGTAGACGAAAACCAATACCGGGTGGCCCTGAATACCCCCACCGTTCTGGACCTGAACCGGAAGGGGGATGTGGCCTATGTGGAGCTGGGGTGCCCCGGTGTTCCCCACGCGGTAAAGCTCTGCAGCAGGCCCCTGCTCCATAACCAGGACACTCTGCGGGAGGAAATGCGGGCGCTGCGCTACGACCCGGCCTTTCCCAAGGGGGCCAATGTCAACTACTGCTGCCTGACAGGCCCCGGGGAAGCGGAAGTTCTGACCTTTGAGCGGGGCGTGGAGGATTTTACCCTGGCCTGCGGCACGGGCAGCGGTGCCACCGCCTGCGTGCTGTGGAAAAAGGGCCTGCTCCCCGGAAAAGCCCTTACCGCCCATGTCCCCGGCGGCACCTTAAAGCTGACCGTCGTGGGCGAAACGGAAGTAGAAAAGCTCCTGCTGGAAGGCCCCACGGAGGTTGTGGAAGTCCTGGAGGTCTAAGCAAATCCCCTCCCCCTCCTGCTTGGAGGGGGAAAGAAACTCAGAATCTACCCCTTCCAGAAAAATTTTCAGATTTCGAAAAAACTTCTTGACATTTCAAAAATATCTGATATAATGCTAACTGTTCCGTGTGACATAGAGGATTTGTGTAACGGTAGCACACCGGACTCTGACTCCGTTTGCGGGGGTTCGAATCCCTCATCCTCTGCCAA
>CAKTHQ010000005.1 GCA_934565415.1 uncultured Oscillospiraceae bacterium | reverse complement strand
CAAAACGGTTCGTTTGCAGGGGCACTTTTGTGCGCCCTTTTTCCTCTGTGCTGGTCCGGTACTCACTTTCACACTACATCCCTCCGTTTTTCAAGATCCGGATGTCGTCTCCCACAAAGGGCACCCGTTTGTAGCTGCCCCGGAGGCGGGAAGCAATCTGGGGGGTATAGCGGCGGGAAATGTCCTCGGTGGTTAGATTGGTAGAAATAATGGTGGGCTTTCCGGACAGCAGCCGGTCGTTGATGAGGCTGTAGAGGGCTACATTTGTAAACTGTCCGGGCATCTCCGTGCCCAGGTCGTCCAGAATAAACAGATCCGCCCCCATGGCAGTTTCCGTCTCCTGGCGGCTGGCTTCATCCCGTTCAAACCGGGCCCGCTCCATTTTTCCAAAGAACTGGGAGGCGGATTCGTAGGCCACGGCGTATCCCCGCTCGGCCACCACCCGGGCGATGCAGGCGGAAAGGAAGGTCTTGCCCAATCCCGTATTGCCGGAGAGCAGCAGATTCTCGGATTTCGGGGAGAAGAACATGGCGTAGCTGCGGCAGTCCCGCAGATTCTTTTCCATGATGGTCCGGGGGCTGACGCCGTAATTGGGGTCTACACGGTCTGAATACAGGTTCAGGTCAAAGTGGCTGAAGCTGTCCCGGGAGCCGGAGAGGATGGAAACCTCCCGCTTCTGCTCCTGGCGGCACAGCTCCGTCAGGCATTCGCACATCTGGGTGCCGATATAGCCGCTGCCGCCGCAGATGGGGCAGATGGGGCTGTCGTCCAGAAAGCCCTCTTCAAAATAGCTTTTGGCCAGGGCTTCCCGCTCCTGCTGGAGGCCCTTGTTTTCCACCCGGATTTTTTCCAGGGCTTCCCGGCCGTCGGCCCCTGACAAAAAGGCAGCCTGGGCGGCTTTGGCCATGGTGACCCGCAGCTGCCGGTCGATCTCCCGGATCCGGGGCACCTGTTCGTAGGCAATGGCCAGATGCTGCCGGTTTTCGGATTCCCGTTCCTCCTTGGCCTGAGCAAGCCGGGCCCGGGCTCTGCGGACCACTTCCGCACTGTATCCCATGTATTATCCCTCCTGGAACATCCGCTTGATGGCGGCTGCTTCGTCTTCGTCCAATCCCCGGCGCTCCTGCTTGGGTTCCGGCTTTTTGTCTCCGGTCCGGACGGCCTGGGCGGTATGGAGCCCGGCCTCGTGCCAGCGCTGTAAAATTTTATTCATGTAGGCCCAGTTGAGGCCGCCGGTATTCAGGCAGGTCCGCTCGTAGGCAATGGAAATAGCCTCGTTTTCAAAGCCCATTTCCAGCCAGGCCTGGGCGTACCGCTCCTCGGCGGCGGTAAGGCTCCGGCCCCGGATTTGCAGCACTTCCATCAGCTGGGACAGCCGGGAGGCCCGGACATTCTGGGCCTGGATGAAGGCAGAGGCTTCCTCAATACTGTCAATACCCCGTTCGGCCCAGGCGTAGGCTTCTTTTTCGATGGTCCGCAGGCTGGGGTTCCGATTGCTGCCCCGGCGGCGGGCCCGGTCCTTGCAGTAGCACACCAGCATCTGGATGACCTCTACCGGCATATTCAGATACCTTACAAAGCCCAGGAGAATTTTCAGCTCCTCGGTATTCAGGTTCCGGCCCAGAAGCCGCTGGACCTCCCCGTAGAGCCCCCGGAAGGAGGCGTCGCTTTCCATGGTGGTCAGCACATCCCGCTCGGTGTAGTCAGGCCGTTCCCCCGGGGCAATGCGGGCCGTCCGCTCCTCGCTCCACAGCCCCAGCTGCCGCAGGGAGGCGGCTGCCAAAGAAAGCCGGGAGGGGGCCAGATTCAGGTCCTGCCCGGCGGAAGCAAAGTCGTTGCCGCAGGAAACATATAAGTAAAGCAGCGCCGCATCGGGGCTGGCGGCCCCCAGGAGTTTGCGCATATCCGTCTGCGAAACGGTAATGGAATCCGCAACCATAGTATTTCCCCTCGAATTCTGTCAGTCCTCTTTATTATACTAGGGTTTTCCGGAATTGTCAAAAGCTATTCTTTGCCAGGGAAAACCCCTTGCAAAATCCCATCCCCTGTGCTATGATGGCCCTACAACCGGGGAGCTTGCGGTAAGCAGGCTGAGAGTGGGCTGTATCGCCCTGACCCATCAACCTGATTTGGGTAATGCCAACGTAGGGAGATATGGCTGCAAGTGCGTGTTTTTGTACACGGTCTGCGGATATGTCCTGGTGGGCATATCCGCTATTTGTTTCCCGATTGGGCGGTCCATTGGGGGCACCACCTTGGGCCGCGGAACAAAACCTTGCTGTAAAGGGAAGAAAGGAAGCAATCACTATGAAAACAGCATTGACCATTGCGGGAAGCGATTCCTGCGGAGGCGCCGGGATTCAGGCAGACATTAAAACCATGACGGCCAACGGCGTATACGCCCTGTGCGCCGTTACCGCCTTAACTGCCCAGAATACCCTTGGCGTCACCGACATCCTGGAGTCCAGCCCCTTCTTTTTGGAGGAGCAGCTGGACGCAGTATTTACGGATATTTTCCCCGACGCGGTAAAGATCGGCATGGTTTCCACCGCGGCCCTGATCCATTCCATCGCGGAAAAGCTAAAGCAGTATCACCCCAAGCACATTGTGGTGGACCCGGTGATGGTAGCCACCTCCGGCGCCCGGCTCTTGCAGACGGATGCCGTGGAGGCCCTGACCCGGGAGCTGCTGCCCCTGGCCGAAGTGGTGACTCCCAATATCCCCGAGGCGGAAATCCTCGCGGGGATGACCATTACAAGCGCCCGGGATATGGAAAAAGCCGCCAAATTGATCAGCGAAAAATACGGCTGCTGCGTTCTGTGCAAGGGCGGTCATAAAGTGAACGATGCGGACGACCTTCTGTGGAAGGACGGGAAGGGGCAGTGGTTCCACGGGCAGCGTATCGACAACCCCAATACCCACGGCACCGGCTGCACCCTGTCCAGCGCCATAGCCTCCAACCTGGCCAAGGGGTACGACCTGCCTCAGGCGGTGGAGCGGGCCAAGGCCTATATTTCCGGGGCTTTGGGGGCCATGCTGGACCTGGGCCAGGGCTCCGGCCCTATGAACCATATGTTTGAGCTGGAGGGGGCGTTTGTCAAATGAAAAAGACCTCTACCTTCCAGAATGCCCTCATCTGGTTCGGCGCCGGGGTGTCCCTGGCGGAAATTTTAACGGGCACCGCCTTTGCCTCCCTGGGCTTTGGCGTTGGGCTGGCGGCCATTCTTCTGGGCCACCTGATTGGCGGGGCCATGATGTACCTGGCGGGCCTCATTGGCGGCAACACCGGCAAAAGCGCCATGGAGACGGTAAAAATCAGCTTTGGCCAGAAGGGCGGCCTTCTCTTTGCCGTGCTGAATATTTTGCAGCTGGTGGGCTGGACCGCCATTATGATCTACGACGGCGCCCTGGCGGTTGGAGGTATTTTCACCGTAGGCTCCTGGCTGTGGGCCCTGGTCATTGGGGGCCTTATCATTCTGTGGATCGCCGTGGGCGTCAAGGACCTGGGGGCCCTGAATAAAATCACCATGGCGGCCCTGTTCTGCCTGACGCTGGTACTGTGCAAGGTGATTTTCTTCTCCGGCAGCGCCATTCAGGCTTCCGGGGAGGCTATGACCTTCGGCGGGGCAGTGGAGCTGGCGGTGGCCATGCCCCTCAGCTGGCTGCCCCTTATCAGCGACTATACGAGCCAGGCGGAAAAGCCTAGGCAGGCAAGCCTTGTAAGCGTCCTGGTTTACAGCCTGGTGTCCTGCTGGATGTATGTCATCGGCATGGGTGCGGCTATGTTCACCGGGGAGGCGGACATTGCCCGCATTATGGTCAAGGCCGGTCTGGGCCTGGCGGCGCTGGTGATTCTGGTGCTGTCCACGGTGACTACCACCTTTTTGGACGCTTGGTCTGCCGGTATTTCCGCCGAGTCCCTGCCCTGGAAGGCAGACGGCAAAAAGGTTGCCATTGCGGTAACGGTTATTGGTACCGTGGCGGCCATGCTCTTCCCCATGGACGACATTACAGGCTTTTTGTACCTGATCGGCTCGGTCTTTGCCCCCATGATTGCCGTGCAGATCGCGGACCATTTTCTTTTGAAGCGGGACCGGTTCCAGGTGAATTTCGATACCCGGAACCTGGTGATTTGGCTCATTGGCTTTGTGGCATACAGAGCTTTGATGTCCGTGGATACCCCTGTGGGCTACACCCTGCCGGATATGCTCTTTACCGCAGTGCTGTGCCTGCTGGCGGAGAAGATAGCCCCCAAGAAAAAGTAAATTCCATACAAAACGCCCCGGCTTCCGTTTTGGAAAGTCGGGGCGTTGTTCTGCGGAGACAGGGTCAATTGACCGCAACGGGGGTGGCGCTGCTCATGGCCTGGTCAATGGCCGCGGCGGTGGCTTCCTTGACGGCACCGGTGGTCAAAGAGGCGCCGGATACGCCGTCGATTTCGGCGCTCTGGGCAGCCAGAACCTGCTCCCGCAGGGTGGGAAGGGCCTGCCCGCCAATGGTGGGGGTTTCGTTGGGGCCATCCAGGGTCACATCGTCAATACCACCGTTGGGGCCGATTTTCAGGGTAACGGTCACATCCCCGCCAAAGCCGGCAGCAGAGGCGGTATAGGTGCCGGAAGGATAGATGCCCACAGCCGGAACTTCCGCCGCAGCGGAGGCGAAGGACACCAGACACCGGACGCCCAGCACCAAAGCCAGCACTGCCAGGTAGCCAACCAGGGGCACCAGAAAGCTCAAAGAACCTTTTTTCGTTTCCATCGTTTTTTCCTTCTTTTCTGTGTATTTTTCAGCGGACATATGGTACCACCTTTTTCGATAAAAATCAACCGATTGAAGGAATTTTGTAAAAAATACCAAAGGAGTAGAGAGGCTGGTAAACAGGGATTTGCCGGGTCGGCAGAGAAACTCCTTCCCCCTCCACGCAGGAGGGGGAAGGGGATTTTTCCCGCCCGCCGGTACCTACCGTTTACCCCGTCAACTCCCCATTTGCCGGGGAATCCTTATTTTGCCTGCCGGACTTGTAAAAACGACGTATATGTGATAATATGTTCAGGAATAGGAGGGATGACCATGATACTTATTTCCTGCGCGGACAATTCCCTGGGGCTGCGCTTTAACGGCCGCCGGCAGAGCCGGGACCGGGCGGTTCCGGCCCGTATTCTGGAAAAAACCGGCGGCGAAATATGGCTTGCCCAGGAAAGCGAAGCGCTGTTTCCGGGGGCGAACATCCATATTGTTTCTCAGCCGGAAGGGGACTGGTGCTTCTGGGAGCGGCCTGCCGAGGCAATGCCGGAAAAAATCATCCTGTATCGCTGGAACCGGGACTATCCCGGGGATGTGTTTTTCGCCTTCCCCGGCGGGGCGGCGCATTGGATTTTGGAAAGCCAGGAAGACTTTAAAGGCTTTTCACACGAGACCCTTACCGAAGAAATCTACCTTCCAAAGGAGTAACCCATGGCAAAGAGAAAGAAAAAACAGAATCTATCCTGGCAGCAGCTGCTGGTGCTGCTGGTGCTGGCGCTGGTATCCTTTGTATATACCAGATACATAAACCCCAATTCCGGCGGGAATGGGCAGGCATCCTACATTGCCCTGGATTCCATTCCGGCCTATTCCGGCCAGGCCTATGTGGCGGTGAACGGGAACCGGCCCTTCTTTACGGAAAAAGACTACACGACAACATCGTTCGAGACCTATTCGCCGCTGGACTCCCTGGGCCGCTGCGGCCCGGCAGAGGCCAACGTGGGCAGGGACCTGATGCCCACCGAGGAGCGGGGGGCCATCGGCTCTGTGAAACCTACAGGCTGGCAGGTATCCAAATATGACTTCGTAGACGGGAAATACCTGTATAACCGGTGCCATCTGATCGGCTACCAGCTGACGGCAGAGAATGCCAACAGGCAGAACCTGATCACCGGCACAAGATATCTGAACGTGACCGGAATGCTGCCCTTTGAGAACATGGTGGCGGACTATGTAAAGGAAACAAACAACCATGTGCTCTACCGGGTGACTCCTCTGTTTGACGGAGAGGATCTGGTTGCCAAGGGCGTCCTCATGGAGGCCTGGTCCGTAGAGGATGGGGGAGAGAGCGTGTGCTTCAACGTGTACTGCTACAATGTTCAGCCAGGGGTGACCATCGACTACGCCACGGGAGACAACTGGGAAACAAAGTAAAGAAAGATGCCGTCACCGCGGTTTTGACTTGCGGTGACGGCATTTGTTATGCGGGCTTTTGGGGCTCCTTGGCCTGGGCGCTCCGGAAGGGCCGGGGCAGGGCGGTCTTGTCAAAGACCATGACCTGGCTGGAATAGAGGCTGCTGTTGCCGGAGAGGACGAAGCAGACAATGCTGACAAAGGTGAAGGTGTACACATTGACACCGCCGAACATTTCCACGCTGAGGACGATGGAGGCCAGGGGAGAATTGGTGACGCAGCAGAAAAGGCCCACCAGGCCCAGAGCGGCGGAGAACCCTGGGTCCAGTCCCAGAAGGCCGCCCCAGACACAGCCGAAGGTGGCACCAATGCAGAAGGTAGGCACGATCTCACCGCCTTTGAACCCGGCGCTGAGGGTAATGGCAGTAAGCAGAAGCTTCACAAGGAAGCTGTACCAGTCTGCCTGACCGTTGACGGCATCCAGGGCCATGTCCATCCCGGCACCGTTGAACCGCTGGTCCCCCAGGGCGAGGGTCAAGGCCACCAGTAGAACGCTGCCCACCAGGATCCGGGTTCTCGGATCCTCCATCAGCTCCTGGGACAGGTGCTCCGCCTTGTGGATGAACCAGCACATGAAGATGCTCAGTACAGAGATCCCCAGGGCCAGCAGCAGATACCGGCCACCGTCGTATGGGGTGAAGGTATAGAGCACGGTCAGGTCCACCGCCTCCGGGTAGACCCCCAGAATTCGGGAGACATAACCGGCGGCCATAGAGGAGACAAAGCAGGGAAACAGGGCCGGGGAGAAGAAGGTGCCCACAGACTCAAACTCCATGCAGAACATCATTGCCGTCAGGGGTGTGCCGAACAGGCCCGCAAATACGGCGCTCATGCCGGCCCTGACCAGGATCTTCCGCTCATACCGGCGGATGTGAAAGACCCGGGCGACCAGGGAGGCCAGGGAGCCGCCCAGCTGCAGAGCTGCCCCCTCTCGTCCGGCGCTGCCGCCGAAGAAGTGGGTCAGACAGGTGGCCAGAAAGATGGCGGGGGTCACTGCGGGGCTTACATAGTGGCCGTCCAGCGTGGCATCGATGATCTCGTTGGTGCCCGTATTGTCCGCCAGGTGCAGCCGTTGATACAGGCTAACGGTGAGAAGACCGCCTACAGGCAGCAAAAACAATATCCATGGGTGCGCGGCGCGAAGCCGGGTAAGACCGGCCAGGGTGTAGTGAAAGATCACACCCAGCCAGCCCCCCAGGATCCCCACCAGAATAGCCAGCAGCCCCCATTTTACAAAGGCAAGAATGTAATAGCGGATATAATTCAGCTTTTCAGGAATACGCATAGAAACCTTCTTTCTTTCGGGAGGGAAAATGCCGAAATGGAACGCTTTTCGGCGGCGCAAAGGGACTTTCAAAGATTTCTAAATAGTAATACTTTGCAAGGGGATAGTCAATATGCAGATGTTCTAAAAAATGGACAGCTCCCGGCGATCCAATTGTGCGGATGGAAGAAAATAAGAATTTAGCGAGCTTAACCAACGTAGCGTCGTTGCGAGCCAGCGTGAGCGCTGGCTCGCAATGACGCATCGTTCTAACGCTAAATTCTTATTTACCGCCGCAGGCCGAAAAAATCCCCTCCGCATTTGCGGAGGGGAAAAGGGGAGAAATCACACAATGCCCTGGGCATTCATGGCGTCGGCGACCTTCAGGAAACCGGCGATGTTGGCACCGGCTACATAGTTGCCCTCCATGCCGTATTCCTTGGCGGCGTTGTCCAGGTTGTGGAAGATGTTCACCATGATGCCCTGGAGCTTCCGGTCTACTTCCTCGAAGGTCCAGCTCAGGCGCTGGGAGTTCTGGGTCATCTCCAGAGCGGAGGTAGCCACGCCGCCGGCGTTGGAGGCCTTGCCGGGCAGGAAGTAGATGCCGTTTTCCTGCAGGTACTTGGTGGCGTCCAGAGAGGTGGGCATATTGGCACCCTCGCACACGGCGAAACAGCCGTTGGCTACCAAGGTTTTGGCGTCCTCCAGCAGCAGCTCATTCTGGGTGGCACAGGGGAGCGCAATGTCGCACTTGGTGGTCCAAACGCCCTTGCCCTCGTGGTAGACGGAATTGGGACGGGCCTTGGCATACTCGGTGAGCCGGGCCCGCTTGACCTGCTTGACCTCGATGAGGGTGGCCACATCGATGCCGTCGGGGTCATAGATCCAGCCGGTGGAGTCGGAGCAGGTAACCGGCTTCGCGCCCAGCTGCCAGGCCTTTTCGATGGCGTAGGTAGCTACGTTGCCGGCGCCGGACACGGCAATGACCTTACCCTTCAGGTCCTTGCCGTTACACTTCAGCATTTCCTCGGTGATATACAGCAGGCCGTAGCCGGTGGCCTGGGTACGGGCCAGGCTGCCGCCGTAGCTCAGGCCCTTGCCGGTGAGCACACCCTCGTACAGGCCAGTCAGCCGCTTGTACTGGCCGAACAGATAGCCGATTTCCCGGCCGCCTACGCCGATGTCACCGGCGGGCACATCTTCGTCGGCGCCGATGTACTTGTAGAGCTCGGTCATAAAGCTCTGGCAGAAGGCCATAACCTCCCGGTCGGACTTGCCCTTGGGGTCGAAGTCGGAACCGCCCTTGCCGCCGCCGATGGGCAGACCGGTGAGGGAATTTTTAAACACCTGCTCAAAGCCCAGGAACTTCAGGATGCCCTGGTTGACGCTGGGATGGAACCGCAGGCCGCCCTTGTAGGGGCCGATGGCGGAGTTGAACTGCACGCGGTAGCCGTTGTTCACCTGGACCTGGCCCTTGTCGTCCACCCAGGGAACACGGAACATGATAATTCGCTCGGGGGTGGTCAGACGCTCCAGGAAGGCATTCTTGCGGTAGGCATCTTCGTTCTTCTCGATGACCACACGCAGGGATTCCAGCACTTCGGTAACGGCCTGCAGAAATTCGGGCTGGCCGGGGTTCTGAGCGGCAACCCGCTCCAGGATTTCATTTACATAGCTCATAGACAATTGTTCTCCTCTCACGGTTTATCTGTGCCACATTGTAGCAGATTCCTTTTCAGAATGCAACCGATTTTTGCAATTTGTTTTTTGAAACTTGCAAAAATGCCACATCGCACAGGGAACGGCCTGGGATGCGGCATTTTTTGTGGAATTTGTAGAAAGAGGTCCGTCAAATACGGGGCTGTATATCCTTTTGAATGGTGTCAACCAGTTTTTCCAGCTCTTCCCGGGTAGTATCCCGGCACAGGGAGACCCGGAAGGAGCTGTCGATGATGGCACCGTCCACCCCCATGGCGGAGAGTACATGGCTCCTGTGGCCCTTGGCACAGGCGGAGCCGGCGGAGACACAGATGCCCGCGTCCTGCAAAATGTTGATGCTGTTCTGGGTGGGCACCCCGGGAATGGCAATGTTCAGGATGTGGGGAGCCTCATGGGCACCGGTGAGGACCACCCCGGGGAGCCCGGAAAGTTCTCCACAGAGGCTGTTTAAAAGCGCCTTTTCCCGGGCGGTATCCTGCCGGAAGGTTTTGGCTCCCGCTTCTGCAGCGGCGGCAAAGGCAAAAATGGCCGGGGTGCCCTCGGTGCCGCTGCGGTAGCCTCCCTCCTGGCCGCCGCCCTGGATGAGGGGCGGGAAGGACTTGAGCCGGGGGGAGATGTACAGGGCCCCCGCCCCCTTGGGGCCGTGAATTTTGTGGCTGGATACGGAAATCAGGTCTGCCCCTAAGGTTTTGGCCTGGAAGGGCACCTTCAAAAAGCCCTGGACGGCGTCGGTATGGAAAATGGCATCCGGGCAGACCCTGTGAGTCAGCTTTGCCATCTGGGCAATGGGGAGAACGGAACCCACCTCGTTGTTGACCATCATCACGGATACCAGAACGGTATCCTTCCGCAGGGCACTTTTCAGCTGGTCCGGGGTGATGTTTCCCAAGCTGTCCGGCTGCAGATAGGTGACCTCAAAGCCCTGGGCTTCCAGGTCCTTCATGCAGTTTAAAATGGCGTGGTGCTCCATGGCGGTGGTGATGATGTGCCTGCCCCGCTTGCCCAGTTTTTTGGCGGCGCCGTATACCGCCCAGTTGTCGGCCTCGGTGCCGCAGGAGGTGAAGAAAACCCGGTCCGGTTCGGCTCCCATGGCGTTCGCTACTGCGTGGCGGGCGGCACGGACCCGGCGGGCGGCCTGGATACCAAAGTCGTATAAGGCGCTGGGATTTCCCCAGGTAACCTCCATGGCTTCCAGCATGGCGCTGACGGCCTCCTTACAGGGCTTTGTAGTGGCGGAATTGTCTAAATAAATCATGCTATCCTTACTTTCCTACGCAGAATCGCTCAAAAATTCTTGCGGTAATGTCTTCTCGCACGGTGGCTCCGGTAACTTCTCCCATGGCCTCCATAGCGTCCTCTATGTCTAAGAGCACCGCGTCCGGGGTCTGGCCCAGCTTCAGCCCCTGCAGGGCCCGGAGCATAGCTTCATATGCCCGGCGGCAGGCGTCATACTGGCGGGCGTTGGTGAGAATGGAGCCGTCGCAGGGGGTGTCGTTCCGGAATTCCTCGTCGATGATGTCCGCCAGCTGCTGCAGGCCCTCTTTCTGGCGGATGCTGCCGCAGACGATGTTTAGAAAAGGCAGCTCGCCGGGGGAGACGGCCCGGCCCAGATCCTGCTTGTTCACAAAGGCCAGAGCATGGGGAGCGTCACAGCACAGGTTTATAATTTCCCGGTCCTCGTCGGTAAGGGGGGTGGACCCGTCGCAGACGAAAATCACCAGATCGGCTATTTCGATTGCCTCCCGGGACCGCTGAACGCCCATGGCCTCCACCAGGTCCCCGGTCTGACGGATTCCGGCGGTGTCGATAAGCCGCAGGCGGGTAGAGCCCACCAGGACGGATTCCTCTACCGTGTCCCGGGTGGTGCCGGGGATATCGGTAACAATCACCCGGTCGTAGCCTGCCAGGGCGTTTAAGAGGCTGGATTTTCCGACATTGGGTCGCCCAACAATGGCGGCAGCTACGCCCTGCTTTAAGATGCGGCCTTGATGATAGGTGCTCAGTAAGGCATACAGGGCCTTGGCGTCCCTCTTTAGAGAGCCGCTGTAGCGGTCCAGTCCAAAGTCCTCGATATCCTCGTCGGGATAGTCCAAAACGGCGTGGAAGTGGCTGCACAGATTGGTCAGGTCATCGTAGACAGGGGCCAGGGCACGCTTCAGGCTGCCCCCTACCTGGCCCGCGGCATTGGCGGCGGCATCGGTGGTTTCGGCTTCGATCAGGTCGATGACGGCCTCCGCCTGGGTCAGGTCCAGCTTGCCGTTTAAAAAGGCCCGCTTGGTAAATTCCCCCCGCTGGGCAGGCCTGGCCCCGGCGGCGTACAGGCTCTCCAATCCCGCCGCCAGCAGGGCGGGGGAGCCGTGGCAGTGGAATTCTACCGTATCCTCTCCCGTGTAGCTGTGGGGGGCCCGGGAGACTACGGCCATACACTGATCAATGGCTCTGCCCCGGGTGTCCTTCAGTTCGCCCAGCTCCAGCTTCCGGTTCTGGGCCTGGGTCAAAGGAATCCGGCCGGAAAAGACCTTCTGGGCAACTTCAATACAGCCGTCCCCGGAAAGCCGGATGACGCCGATGGCGGACACCTGGCTGCCGGTAGAGACGGCGGCAATGGTATGTGACATTTAGTGTTCCTCCTGTAAAAAGGCCAAGGGGTCTCCGTCGCCGGATACAAAGTGCATCAGCATATAGGCGCACATAATGGCCACCTTTTCTTCCTTTAGAATCCGCGTGGCTTCCTGACGGTCCGCCAGCACCACCTGAATATCCTCGGTGGCCTCCTCGTTCCGGACAGTGGGGGTCCCGGTGCAGGTGCCGAACACCGTAGCGCAGCTTTCGTCGGTCATGCCAACGGTGGTAAAGTAGGCCGGGGCGGTGTGCTTAACGGTTAAGTGCAGGCCTGTTTCTTCAAAAACCTCCCGGCAGGCGGCGCCGGCCACATCCTCTCCGGGTTCTACCAGCCCGGCGGGGAATTCGTAAACATAGCCGCCGATGGGATACCGGTACTGCTTTACGAGAACCACCCTGTTTTCGAAGGTGGCATAAACCACCACGCCGTCCGGGCGATTTTGGTGGGTTACGGCCTTCAGGTCTTCCGCGTTTCCCGTCCGGGAGGCCATGTAGTAGGGAAAGTGCGCGCCATCCCGCCGGATGGCATCCAATTCGTACAATGTCAAAAATTTGGACCCCGCCAGGGGCTTTACGGAACCAATGCCGGACATAGCCATGCCTCCTTTTGTGCGTTTCCAGGGTATGATACCATTTTTCATGGGGAAATGCAAGGCTTTGAGAAAAACCGATGGGTTGGTTGAACATACAGACAAGGCGTTATTTTGTACATCCCCATCCGCATCCCAAAGCATACGGAAGACATTGTTTGACATCCTCTTTCACCGGGCGTATAATGGGCCCAAAAGCGATTAGGAGCATTGCCATGATTACATTTACCGAAATTACGGATTTTCAGGCCCCGGAGCTGGATGTGTACGCCCGGCTGACGGAGGCCCAGCTGCTGAACCGGTTTGAGCCGAAAAAGGGAATGTTCATTGCGGAAAGCCCCAAGGTGATCGAGCGGGCCCTGGATGCCGGGTGTCGGCCGGTGTCGCTGCTCGTAGAGCGGAGCCATTGCAACGAAGAGGCCCGGCACGCCATTGCGCGCTGCGGGGATGTGCCCGTGTATACGGCGGAAATGGAAATCCTCACCCGGCTTACCGGCTTCCAGCTGACCCGGGGGATGCTGTGTGCCATGCTGCGGCCCCAGAGGCCCGGCGTAGAGTCCATTCTTTCCTCCTGCCGCCGGGTGGCGGTGCTGGAAAACGTGATGAATCCTACAAATGTCGGGGCCATTTTCCGCAGTGCCGCGGCTTTGGGCATGGATGCGGTGCTTTTGACCTCCGGCTGCACGGATCCCCTCTACCGCCGCAGTGCCCGGGTGAGCATGGGCACGGTGTTTCAGGTGCCCTGGGCCTATGTGGGAGACGACTGGCAGCAGGAACTAAGGCAGCAGGGCTTTGCCACGGCGGCTATGGCGCTGACGGACGACTCCCTGTCCATTGATGATCCGGTTTTGCGGCAGCGGGAAAAATTGGCGGTGGTATTGGGTACGGAAGGGGACGGCCTGGCAAAGAGCACCATTGCTTCCTGCGATTACACGGTAAAAATCCCTATGTATCATGGGGTGGATTCCCTGAATGTGGCGGCGGCCAGCGCCGTTGCCTTCTGGGAGCTGCGGGCGAGGGACTAAGGGATGCTTTGTGACTGTCACATTCACATGGTCCTGGACGGGGAAAACTGGAAGGCGGCAATTAACCGCCACCGGGAGGCCCCACGGGAGGACATTCTTCGCCGGACCCTGGAAACCTACCGAAGGCTGGGCTTTACCTATTTAAGAGACGGCGGCGACAGGTGGGGCGTAGGCATTCAGGCCCGAGAACTGGCGCCGGAGTATGGCATTACCTACAAAACCCCCTGCGCCCCTTTGTGTAAACAAGGGCACTACGGGGGCTTTATCGGGCTAAAGTATGATTCGCTCCACAGCTTCCAGGAGCTTGTGGAGAAAAACAGGGAAGCGGGAGCGGATTTTATCAAGCTGATGATTTCCGGGCTGATGGATTTTGACCGGTTTGGCGTTTTGACGGAGCCGGGGCAGGATCCCAAGGAAATCCGGGAGGTTATCCGCATTGCCCACCAAGAGGGATTCCCCGTTATGGCCCACGCCAACGGGGCGGAGACGGTGATTGCCGCCTGCGAGGCAGGGGTGGATTCCGTTGAGCATGGGGCCTATTTAAACATGGAGGCGCTGCAGGCTATGGCAGAATCCGGTACCGTGTGGGTGCCCACCCTGTCGGCCATTGGCAACCTGCGGGGCAAGGGCCGCTTCCGGGAAGAGGCAGTGGAAAAAATCCTGGAAAGCGCCCTGGAAAACGTTCGTATCTTTGCGTCCCTGGGCGGGCTTTTGGCACCGGGCACCGATGCGGGGGCCTGGGCGGTGCCCCACGGGAGCCTGACGGAGTACACGTTACTCCAAGAGGCCTTGGGAGAAAAAACGGAAAGCACTTTGGCACCGGGGATCCGGGCCCTGCGGGAGAAATTTTAGTATGGAAACAACACTCATTCGGTCCCGGCGGAAAACCCTTTCCATCCGCATTACCCCGGAGGGAAACCTGGAAATCCGGGCGCCTCTGCGGATGCCAAAAGGGGAAATCGATGCCTTTTTACAAGAAAAAGCCCGGTGGATCGAAACCCACCGGGCGCAGGTATTGCAGGAACGGGCAGCAGGCCAGGCGCAGCCACTGGACGAGGAAGCTATTTACGCCCTGGCAAAGCAGATGCAGCAGGTTCTGCCGGAAATGCTGAACCGTCACGCGGAAAATATGGGCGTGACCTTTGGAAAGGTGACCATCCGCTGCCAGCAAACCAGGTGGGGCAGCTGCTCCGGGGAAGGAAACCTGAACTTCAATTGCCTTTTGATGCTGGCGCCAAGGCAGGTGCTGGAATATGTGGTGGTCCACGAGCTGGCCCACCGGAAGCAGATGAACCATTCGGCCGCCTTCTGGCAGGAAGTGGCCCGGGAGTGCCCGGATTACAAGACCTGGCTTGGGTGGCTCAAACAAAACGGCGGAGCGCTTTTAAGCCGGGCCAGGATGGGGAAGGAGGACAAGTGAAATCCGCCCTTCGGGCGGGTGAAATACCACCTGGGCGGTAAGAAATATGGATTATCGCCATGCGAAATCGCTGCGGCGAAGAGAAGGGGGACGAATTTTTTCGCCCCCTACGTTTATTCTTGTTCCTTTACTTCTTCGTTTGCCTTACCAGATGTATTGTTGCACCCGATGGTAACGGTTTTCCGGGGGGAGAGCATGACGCCGATGTTCATACCCAGCAGGAACAGGTTCAGGCAGAACAGCAGCAGCCCACGCTTGCGGACCACGGTGTAGCCGTCCAGGCTCTTCCAGAAATCCTTCAGCTTTTTCATATAAATATACCTCCTATGGTCCTTAATATACAGCCAGTATACCAATCCAAACCAAGGAAGTCAAGTATTCATACAAACATTACTTGCTTTTCTATAAGGGATTCTGTATAATGTACATAATACTGTTTTTAAGTATGATCCTGCCGTCCCAAGATAAACTAGGAATGGCAACCCACAAGGAGGGGCACATTATGAGTATGCACGAATCGGGAGAAATGTACCTGGAAGCCATTTTGGTTTTGAGCAAGAAAAGCAGCCTGGTCCGCAGCGTGGATGTGGGGGAGTATCTGGGGTATTCCAAGCCCAGCGTTTCCCGGGCCATGGGCATTCTGCGGAAGGAAAACTATATCATTGTACAGAAAAACGGCGGCCTGGAATTAACGGACAAGGGCCGGACCCTGGCGGAGACGATCTACGAGCGGCACACCGTGCTTTCCGCCATGCTGCAGCACCTGGGGGTCTCCGAAGAGACGGCCTCCGCGGACGCCTGCCGGATGGAGCACGTTATCAGTGACGAAAGCTTCCAGGCCATCAAGCAGCACGCATCGAAATTATAAGGAGGGACTATGCACGATTGTTCGACTTGCTCCGGCTGCAAGGGCGGCTGTTCCGGCTGTACCGGCTGCGGCGGGAGCCTGAGCGTTACGGAGGAAGAAGTGGCCTTTTTAAACCGGCTGGGCCAGATCCCCTTTTTGCCGGTAGGAAGAAATATAGGGGATACGGACCCTATTTTTCTGGAAGAAGGCGCGGAGAAAAGAGAGTTTTATTCTCTGCTGCTGCAATGCCTGGAAAAAAAGGACCTGATTTCGCTGGATTATGACCGGGAGCTGAAGGAGTATGGAGAGGGCTGGTATGCAGCCGTCCCCGTAAAGGGCAGCATGGCCCTGACCCGGCGGGGGCAGACGGTATTGGAGCTGCTGGAGTATCAGGGGGCCCAATAAAAAAGAGAGTAGAAAAGAGAGAATCTGGCTGCTGCCGGTACTGTTCTGGGCAGCTCTGTGCGGACTGCTGATGTACCTGTCGGCCGTTCAGAATGTGGACCATGTGTCCGCCCGGGAGGATCCGGGGCTAACGGAGCTTTCCTACCGGGTAACCGTCCGGGACGACGGCGTGGGCTTTGATGTGACGGTAACCAGGCAGGACGGCCGCAGCCACATCGGTATCCAGAATGTCCGGGACCGGCTGGAGCAGATGCGCGGCGGCAGCCTGGTCATCGTATCCACCCCCGGAAAGGGCACGGTGGCCACCATCACCGTACCGAAGGGCCGGAAGGCGGAATAACGGCCTATCTGTGGGGGCGGCTACCAGACGCCCTTACAGTTATGAATTTTTGCTATCACAAAAATTTATAACGATCACTCACGGATACCGATAGCGAAAACGGGAATCCCGTCTTGACAAACGGGCCTTTGTGGAGTATGATTGGCCCATCGAAAACAAGGCAAGGATGGGAAGAGTAAGCGCCCCGCCTTTGGTCAGAGAGCCCCGGTTGGTGAAAAGGGGTGCAAGGGTAAGCGCCGAACATGGACCCGGAGCCGCGCGGGTGAAGCTTTGAGCCTGCGACGGGGGCGCCCGTTATCGCGCAAGGGTATGGTCGTACCCGATGAGGCACCCGGCTGTGAGGCCGGTGCGAAGCAAGGTGGTAACACGGAAGCCTTTCCGTCCTTGTGCCAGCGGCACAGGGGCGTTTTTATTTGTGTCAGGAGGAATTGCATGGCGGGAATCGTAGAGCTGAAATCCCTGTATAAGACCTTCGGATCCGGGGAGAATCAGGTAAACGCACTGAAAAACGTATCCGTCTCCATAGAAAAGGGAGATATTTTTGGCATCATCGGCCTGAGCGGCGCGGGTAAAAGCACTTTGGTTCGCTGCATCAATCTGCTGGAGCGGCCGGACCGGGGAGCCGTCCTCTTTGACGGCAGGGACCTGATGAGCCTTTCCGAAAAGGAGCTGCGGAAGGAACGCAGAAAGATCTCCATGATCTTCCAGAGCTTTAACCTTCTGGAGCAGCGTACCTCTTTGGACAACATCTGCTTCCCCATGGAGCTGACGGGGGTGCCAAAAAAGCAGGCCCGGCAGCGGGCAAAGGAGCTGCTGGAGACCGTAGGCCTCCCCGATAAGGCGGACAGCTACCCCGTGCAGCTCTCCGGCGGCCAGAAGCAGCGGATTGCCATTGCCAGAGCCCTGGCCTCCGACCCGGAGGTGCTGCTGTGCGACGAAGCAACCTCTGCCCTGGACCCCAAGACCACGGGCCAGATTTTGGACCTTTTGCAGAAGATCAACCGGGAGCGGGGCATCACGGTGATTATCATCACCCACCAGATGTCCGTCATCGAGCAGATCTGCAACCGGGTGGCCATTCTGGATTCCGGCGAGGTGGCCGAAATCGGCACCGTGGAGGAGGTTTTCTCCAACCCCAAGTCCAAGGCCGGCCGGCGGCTGGTGAGCCCTGCGGTGGCAGAGCCCGCCTTCGACTGGAATATTCCCGTGGCCCGGATTGCCTTTAACGGCGCAGCCTCCGAGGAGCCGGTGTTCGCCCAGCTCATCAAGCAGACCGGCGTGGAGCTGTCCATCATGGGCGCGGCCACCCGGAATGTGGACGGCAAGGCCTTCGGTACCATGCTGGTAAGCCTGCCGGAGGACGAAAACAAGAAAAAGGAAATCCTGGAATTCCTGAACGGCTGCCAGGGCGTCAGTGCGGAGGAGGTAAAAGAGAATGTTTGATTTATTTTCCGATGCGGCCAAGGTAGCCCAGCAGATGGAGATTATTTCCAGCGAGTATGGCTTTGCCCTGTGGGAGACCCTGTATTCGCTGGTGCTGGAAGTGCTGTTTGCCTATGTCATCGGCCTGCCCCTGGGTGTGCTGCTGGTTACCGGCGAAAAAGAGGGGATTGCCCCCCTGCCAAAGTGGCTTATGGCCGTTCTAAACGGCGTTATTAACCTGCTGCGAAGCGTCCCCTTCCTGATTCTTATGATTATTGCCCTGCCCCTGTCCAAGATCATCGTGGGCACCAAGGTAGGCACGGCGGCTACCATCCCGCCCATGGTCATTGCGGCGTTCCCATTGGTTGCCCGGATGGTGGAGTCCTCCCTGCGGGAGGTGGACCAGGGCGTTGTAGAGGCGGCCCAGTCCATGGGAGCCGGGGCCTTCCAGATTGTCTGCAAGGTGCTGCTGCCCGAGTCCCTGCCCAGCCTGATTTCCGGAGGCACCATTACCGTGGCCACCATCCTGGGCTACGGCGCTATGGCCGGTATCATCGGCGGCGGCGGCCTGGGCAAAATGGCCATTAACTATGGCTACTACAACTTTAAGTTCATTGTCATGTGGGCGGCGGTAATTGGCCTGATTATCCTGGTCCAGGTCTTCCAGTCCGTGGGCACCCGCATTGCCGTCAGGTGCGACAAGCGGCTGCGAAACAAAAATTGATTTCTTCGGGAACCTCCCGCTGAAATAAATCCTACTGTAAGGAGAGAAAAGAAAATGAAAAAGACGATTGCAATTGTTTTGGCCCTGGTACTGTGCTTCGGCGCTCTGGCCGGCTGCGGCAGCAAGAAGGATTCCGGAGACAAGGTCATCACCGTGGCCGCTTCCCCCACGCCTCACGCCGAAATTCTGAAGGTGGCCGGTGAGGTTCTGGCCAAGGACGGCTGGACCCTGAAGGTCACCGAGTACGCCGACTATGTGGTGCCCAACAACGTGGTGGAAGACGGCGAGTGCGATGCCAACTACTTCCAGCATCAGCCCTACCTGGATACCTTCAACAAGGAAAACAACACCCACCTGGTGAGCGTTGCCGCCATCCACTACGAGCCCTTCGGCATCTATGCCGGTACCAAGTCCGCTATCTCTGACCTGGCCAGCGGCGACAAGATTGCCATCCCCAACGACGGCTCCAACCGGGCCCGGGCCCTGCTGCTGCTGGAGGCCAACGGCATCATCAAGCTGAAGGACGGCGCAGGCATGGAAGCCACCTCCCTGGACATCGAGGAGAACCCCATCGGCATTGAGGTCGTGGAGATGGAAGCCGCCCAGATTGCCGGTGTCCGTGACTCCGTGGCTCTGGCCGTTATCAACGGCAACTACGCCCTGAACGCCGGCCTGAACGCCGGGACCGATGCCATCGTCACCGAGGACCCCAACTCCGTTTCCGCCCAGACTTACGCAAACGTTCTGGTCGTGAAGGAAGGCAGCGAGAAGACCGACAAGACCCAGGCCCTCGTCAAGGCACTGACCAGCCAGGAAGTGAAGGACTACATCAACTCCACCTACTCCGGCGCCGTGGTGCCCATCTTCTGAGAAACCCTTTTTTGCCGCAGGCAGTTGCCTGCGGCATTTTTTGATAATCCCCCTTGACGCTTCCTGCAATCGGCGATACAATAACGAGACTATCCATTTTTGAAAAGAGAGAGACGAGCAATGAATTGGAACGAATTTACCACCGGTGTCCGGCGGGGGATGCCGGTGGGGATGGGGTATTTGTCTGTCAGCTTCGGCTTCGGTACCCTGGCGGCCTCCCAGGGAATCAAGGTTCTGGATGCGGTACTGATTTCGGCCACCAATGTGACCAGCGCCGGCCAGTTCGCGGGGCTGACCCTCATTCTGGCGGCGGCGGGGCTGTGGGAGGTGATTCTCACCCAGATCATCATCAACAGCCGCTATGCCCTCATGAGCCTGGCCCTGAGCCAGCGGATGGGGGAGAGGATCGGCTTTCTGCCCAGACTTTTGATTGCCTTTATGAACACGGATGAAATATTTGCCCTGGCCATGTCCCGGAAGGAGCCCCTGACGGTGCCCTTCCTGATAGGCCTTGGGGTTTTGCCCTTTATCGGCTGGACCGGCGGTACCCTGCTGGGGGCCCTGGCCGGGTCCGTTCTGCCCCAGAATATCCGCACGGCCCTGGGCGTTATGCTCTACGGTATGTTCATTGCCATTGTCATTCCTCCGGCAAAGAAGGAGCGGCAGGTTGCCCTGTGCGTGGCGATTGCCCTGGTATGCAGCTGTCTGCTGGCCTGGGTTCCGGCCCTGAAAAACATCACCGCCGGTGTGGCCATCGTCATCGCTACCGTCATTGCCGCCGGAGCGGCGGCGGTGCTGTTCCCAATCAAGGAGGAAGAGGCATGAATATCTATGTTTACATTGCGGCTATGGCCATTACCACTTACCTCATCCGGATGCTGCCTCTGACCATTTTCCGCAAACCCATCAAAAGCCGCTTTTTGCGGTCGTTCCTGTATTATGTACCCTATGCCTGCCTGACGGCCATGACCTTTCCGGCCATTCTCTCCGATGCCGGGTCCCTGGCGGCGGGCATTGCGGCCCTGGCGGTGGCTGTGGTGCTGTCCTACATCGGCCAGAGCCTGATTGTAGTGGCCCTGTGCTCTTCGGCGGCGGTGCTGGTTGTGCAGCTGCTGACCGGTATGCTTTGATTTCAATATACATACACTGGAGGATAAAACCATGGGGTTTGTAGAACTGTTGATCCTGGCCGTTGGCCTGAGTATGGATGCCTTTGCCGTATCGGTCTGTAAGGGGCTGGCGATGAAAAAAGCCACCTGGAAGGCGGAAATTTGCTGCGGCGCCTGGTTTGGCGGCTTCCAGGCCTTGATGCCTCTGATTGGCTATTTCCTGGGCAGCCTGTTTATCGATGCCATCTCGGCCATTGACCACTGGGTGGCATTCGTATTGCTTGCCATTATCGGCATCAATATGCTGCGGGAAGCCCTGGGCAGTGACGAAGAAGAGACGGCGGACGCAGACCTGAGCGTAAAAACCATGTTTGTTATGGCCATTGCCACCTCCATCGATGCTCTGGCCGTCGGCATTTCCCTGGCTATGGCAGGCGTGGATAACATCTTCCTGGCGGTGCTGCTGATCGGAGCCACTACCTTTGTGCTCTCCGCCATCGGTGTGAAGGTAGGCAATGTGTTCGGCAGCCGCTACGAAAAGAAGGCGGAGATTGTAGGCGGCGTGATATTGATTTTGCTGGGCGTGAAGATTCTTTTGGAGCATCTGGGAGTGATCGGATGAAAGAAAACCGTCGATTGCGGGTTTATGCCGCGCTGATTGCAGCGATGCTGCTGTTCATCTGGGGCAATTCCGTACTCCCCGGGGAGGTCAGCGGCGAGCTCAGCGGCGGCCTGATGGTATACGTTGGCAAGCTGTTTGCGGTATTCGGCTCCGCCGGAGAGTATGTCCTGCGGAAGATGGCCCACTTCTCCGAGTATACCGCCCTGGGCTTTTTCCTGGGGGGCCTGTTTACCGCCCAGGGGCAGCAGGGGTATCACCGGATCACCGTGCCCATGGGCTGCGGACTGTTCACCGCCTGCGTGGACGAAACCATCCAGATCTTCGCCGAGGCCCGGGGCTCCAGCCTGATTGACGTATGGATTGATTTTTCCGGGGTATGTTTTGGGCTCCTGGTCCATGAGGTGCTGCATCGGGTGCGGGTGAAGCATTTGTGATATAAATAAGGGTTTGTGGGGTTGACAGCAGCACCCCGCAGGGGGGCATCTCTCCCCCAAGGGGAGCGGAGTTTCTCCCATTTCCTGAATTTTCCATAAAAAATCGGGTGTGATACAGCTTTCCCTCTGTATCGCACCCAATTTTTATATGTATGCTTAGATCTTCACGCCGCCGATATACACGCTCTTTTCGCTGTAATCGCTGCTGCACACCACAAAGTCGGCCTGCTTGCCGGTTTCGATGGAGCCAACCTCTTTTTCTGCCCCGATGGCGCAGGCGGGGTTGTAGCTGGCGGCCCGGATGGCGTCCTCTTCGGGGATGCCCCAGGAAATTACGTTTTGCAGGCAGTGCCACAGGTTGGTGGCGGAGCTGGCGATGGTGTCGTCGGCCAATCTGGCAACGCCGCCCTTAACCCAGCAGTCAAGCCCGCCCTGGATCACATGAGTGCCCTCCGGCAGGCCGGCGCAGCGGCCGGAATCGGAGACCAGCACCATCCGTTCCCCGCCGAACAGGGAGAAGGCCAGCCGCACCACCGCCGGGTGGACATGGATGCCGTCGCAGATCAGCTCGGCCCGGACGCTCTTGTTTTCCGCCGCCGCCGGGATGACGCCGGGGTTCCGGTGGTGGATGCCGGGCATGGCGTTGAACATATGGGTCAGGTGGGTAGCGCCGGCGTCAAAAACCGCCTTGGCGTGGTCGTAGTCCGAATCCGTGTGGGCAACGGATACGGTGGCAAATTTACTGGCCCTTTCCGCAAATTCCGCCGCGCCGGGGAGCTCCGGGGCCACATCTACGATTTTAATCAGCCCCTCGCAGCCTTCCCACAGCTTTTGGAAGCCCTCAAAATCCGGGTCCTTCAGGTAGGCCGGGTTCTGGGCGCCTCTTTTTTTATAGGAGAAGTAGGGCCCCTCCATATGGATGCCCCTCAGGTGGGCGCAGCCGGCGGGGGATTCCTTCTGTAACCGGACCGCATTGGCAAAGGCTTTTTCAAGAACCTCGTAGGGCAGGGTCATAGAGGCCGGGGCAAAGGAGGTTATGCCCTGGGAGGCGTAGAAGGCGGCCATTTTTTTCAGGCCTTCGTAGTCCCCGTCGGAAAAGTCCGCATCCCAGGCGCCGTGGCTGTGAACCTCTACCAGGCCGGGAATGACCGTAGCACCGTGAAGGTCTATGGCGTCCTCCGGAAGGCACTCCGGCAGAACGGCGCCGAACAGGCCGTTTGCAACCTCAAAGCCGCCCAGGTGGAACCGGAAATCAGAACCGAAGATCCGCGCGTTTTTGTAAAACATAGGTATGTTCTCCTTTCGGATGTTGTATATATTTGAAAATGCGCCCCGGGGAAGGTACCTGAGGGTGTAACCGAATTGTAACCATTTCCGCCGGAATTGTGATTCTGGTACCCCGTTATCCTACCACGAAGCACCGGGAAAAGCAATGCCAAGTTATTAAGATTTCCGAAAGACGGCGCCGGGGGCAGGGGAGCGCCGGTGAAAAGCTGTGATCATTCTGTAACATATTTGCTGAGTTATCCAACAAAAATGCATCAAAAGCTTAGAAAATCGGCCGAAAGAAAAGAAATGGAAACAAGTGCCCTGGAGTTCTGTCATTATCCTGTAACGGCTTTTGTAATTTTTTGTTATTTTCCTCTTGACGAATTGGAAAATAGAGTATATAATGGGGCCATAAACGAAAGCACCCAGTGCCATCCACTATGCGGGCGGGGACTTTCCAACCGCTGGTGGAAACCGGCAACAAAATCTCAAATCAGGAGGATACATTATGAAGACATTTGGCAAAAAGCTGTTCAGCCTGATGCTGGCAGTGCTTATGCTGGTCGGCGCAATGCCCCTGGCTGCTATGGCAGACGAGGCGGATGTGCAGGCCGATGCCGGAACCCCCGTTGTGGTGGACGACGGCACCAATACTTACGAGGAAAGCGGCAGCTCCGATGAGGATGCTGCGTACCAGGACGCGGGCAACTTTAACGTTGACTGCAGAGTGATTATTGTCTGCGACAATTATGACGGACCCGACGGGACCCTGATAAAGGAAAGCGACAACAAGAAAGTAAGCGTTCGCGGGAACTACGACACTCTCACCGAGAAGGAGCAGCTCGCTATTACCAAGACCGCATATTCCAACAGCAAGCTGGCCAACTCCAGTATGTATACATATGACGCGCCGGGTGTGTTTGATTCTGCCGCTAAAACCTTCACCATTACGGTAAACTACAAGACGCACGACTGCAACAAGTACAAGAAGTACAAGGAAATCGTGGACGAGGACGAGTATCATACGCTGTATTGCGCAATTTGCGGTGCGGAAGACAACACTTCTGGGCACAACTACAAGGTTCAGAGCAAGAATGAGCTCCAGCACGTTGAAGTATGTTCCCTGTGCGGACATAAGCGTACCGTTGCTCACACCGTTGATTTCTATAAGACAATTGGAACCGATGTAAAGAAGGGCGACGTTCTTATGGACGGCGATGAGGAGGTTACCGTAACCGTTGCCGCGACCGATGCAACGTGCGAGAGAAAGGCAAAATATGCATCCGTTAAATATGCCTGCGGCTTTACCGTTAGCGGAGAGGAGTACGGCAGCCTGGAGGAGCATACCTACAACACCAAAGATGTTTGTATTGTCTGTGGGCACAAGAAGGACGGCGAAGAGACCTACAACGTAAGCATTGTCCTGACCCGCGGCAGCACTTTGGTAACCGGTACGGCCAAGCTGACCCTGACCGAGATCAATAGCCTGACCAATAACGAATCCAGCGCCAAGAAGGTACTCGCCAAGACCGTTGGCGCAACCGATGCTGACCAGAAGATTATCGATGCCTACGCCAAGAAGACCTACTTCAGCAACATGGGCAGACTTGGAAAAGACATTGAAATCCTGGTGACAGAGGACCTGAGCAAGACCATTACGGATGACGAAAACAAGACGGTGGAAGTAACCGTTTACGGCACTCTGGTGACCAACGACAACGGCCAGCTGGTAGAGGATGAAACCGGTTATAGCCGTATCCTGAACGTGGGCGAGTCCTACTTCAACCAGATCAAGCAGACCGATCCTACCGGCAAGCGGACTCTGGTTTCCATGAGAATCTACAAGGGAGACGGTTCTTACCGTACCATTGACAAGAATACCTCCAACATCTCCAGCAAGGTTCAGTCCGACGATGCCGAAGTGCACCTCATCTGGAGCGCCAAGCAGGTAACCGTCAAGTTCTACCGCACCGCAGACAGCAACGACAGCAACGGCCTGGTGGCCACCCGCGTGATGCGCGCCGGTGAAATCATCGATAACCTGCCTACTCTGGACGGTCAGGAAGTAAACTGGTACCTGGAAAACGGCCAGCTTCTGCAGGAACAGTCCGTCTTCTATGACTTCAATACCGATGTGATCCGGGCCTATCCCGGCGGCAGCAGCGGCGCGGGCGTGTACCTGTTCATCTATCAGAACGGCAACACCACCAGCCCCATTTCCAACGAGCCTGTGTCCATTACCAAGTTTGTTTCCAGCAAGGGCTTTATCAATACCAGCGAGCTGACCTCCACCATCGAGAAGGCTGTTGGCAAGAAGAACCTGAAGATTACCGGCCTGTTTGATTACGCCGGTTGGTCCGATTACGTTCAGACCAAGAGCACCACCAAGGCCTACCCCAACGGCTACCAGGTGGGTGTCGCTTCCGAGCGTACCTGCTCCCAGTTCCTGTACGTTATGGTCAATGCGGGCTCCAGTAGCAGCTCCTCCTCCAAGGCGGACTCCTCCAACCCCAAGACCGGCGACACCGCTATGATCGGCACTGCCTTCGCTGTGCTGTCCGTCGCAGCCCTGGGCCTGTGCACCGCTACCGTGGTTCTGAAGAAGAAGGAAGAGTTCTGATTCAGGCTCCAATAGCAAGCGTTTCCCCCTCCCGAGCAATCGGGAGGGGGATTTTTGCGGTTGGGGACGGGAAATAAGACTTTAGCGAAGAGAAAAACCTTCTCCTGGGAGAAGGTGGCACGGCAAAGCCGTGACGGATGTGGGGCGGTAAGCACTTAAATATTTAAAATGCCTAAGACAGCAGCCCTGTACCGCCCCACACCCGTTCCGGCCTTCCGAGAGACGGCCGGTCCACCCTCTCCCAGGAGAGGGTTTTACCGTTCCCGCAAATTCCAATTGTAAAATTCCCCCGTTCGCGGTATAATGGAGAAAACAGCCAAAGGAGTTTGCCATGGAATACAACAAAAGCATTAAGGAAATGGTCCCCGGGGACAAGGTAGAGGGATTTTACCTGCTGAAGGAGGCCTACCAGAAGGTATCCACCAACGGGAAGCCCTTTTTAAGCGCGGTGATTGCGGACAAAACCGGCACCATCGATATTAAGGTCTGGGATTACTCCGGCCCGGTGGGCACCCAGGAGGATGTGGGGCGCATTGTAAAAATCCGGGGGGATGTATCGGAGTTCAAGGGGAGCCCTCAGATTTCCCTTTCCAACATCCGCATGGCCCTGCCGGAGGACAGCTGCGATACCGCCCGCCTGGTGGCTACCGCCCCCATCGACAAGGACGAGACGGTGCAAAAGGTCCGGGCCCTGATTGCCTCCATGGAGGATGCGGACTACCGTCAGATTGCCTCCACTATGCTCTCCCGGCACTTGGAGGCCTTTGCCAGCATTCCCGCCGCAAAAAGCGTCCACCACAGCTTCCTGTCCGGGCTTCTCATGCACACCGCCAATATGATGGCTATGGCGGACTTCCTGGCAAAGCTCTACCCCCAGGTCATCGACCGGAGTTTGCTCCTTACCGGTACCCTGCTGCACGACTTTGCCAAGGAGATTGAATTCCGTTTTTCGGATCTGGGCATCGTAACGGACTACTCCACCAAGGGCCAGCTGCTGGGCCACCTGGTGATGGGCGCCCAGGAGGCGGCCCAAACTTGCGCCGAGCTGGGCACCCCGGAGGAGAAGAGCCTTCTCTTACAGCACATGATTTTAAGCCACCACGGGGAGCCGGAGTACGGCGCGGCGGTAAAGCCTATGTTTGCCGAGGCGGAGTTACTTAGCTACATCGACATGGTGGACAGCCGGATGGAAATCTACGCCGAAACCCTCCCCGGCGTGCCGGAGGGCAGCTTCAGCCAGCGGATTTTTGCATTGGATAAGCGGATTTATCACCATGGGTGAGGGGGTGGGGAATGTTGCAAAATCTGTTTTTGCAACATTCCCCAGTGAAATCCGTCCTTCGGGCGGGTGAAATACCGCTTATGCGGTAAGAAATATGGCTGACGCCATGAGAAATCGCTGCGGCGGAGAGAGGACGGATTTCATTTCACCCGCTTTTGCGGATTTCTTCTGCAAAGCAGATTTCACCCTTGCGTCAGCAAGGATTTCTTTTCTATGTGGAATTTGCGCCTTTATGGAATCTTGCAGTTCACCTCAGCCCCGCTTTTATTTTTGAATCAAAAATGAACGGGAAACGGGGCGAAATTTGTAGGAAAGCGAAAAAATGTGTCGCAGGCCTTTCGGCGTGTTGACAAAAGAGATTTTTTGGTTTACCATTGGAGCAACAAGTAAAGAACTGATGTAATTTCGGTATATGGCCCGAAAGTTTCTACCGCAACGCCAAAAGTTGTGACCATTGGTAAAGATCATTCAGTCGCGTTCCTGTATTCTGCAAAAAAGTTGTAGTTTTGGAAGGCGATTCCTCTTTCCGTGGGCTAGAAGCACCCACGGATTTTATTTTGCGTTACAAAGGAGTACGTTGAATATGAAAGAGATGGAAGAGAAGATTTTGGCGGAAGGGAAGGTGCTCCCCGGCGGGATTTTAAAGGTCGGGTCCTTTTTAAATCAGCAGATTGATGTGCCCTTCCTGGGAATGATGGCCCGGGAGTTTGCAAGGCTGTATGAGGGCTGCGAAATCAACAAAGTGCTGACCATCGAGTCTTCCGGCATTGCCATTGCCACGGCGGTGGCATTGGAACTGAACGTTCCCATGGTGTTTGCCAAAAAGCACAAGTCCAGCAATGTGGACGGCAAGGTGTATTCCTCCGTGGTCCATTCCTATACCCACGGCACCGACTACAACATCGTGGTCAGCAGCGAGTACCTGACGAAGGACGATAAGGTGCTGCTGGTAGACGATTTCCTGGCCAACGGCAAGGCCCTGATCGGCCTGACGGACCTGATTAAGCAGGCCGGAGCCACTACCGTGGGCGCGGCCATTGCCATCGAAAAGGGCTTCCAGGGCGGCGGCGATGCGCTGCGGGCCCAGGGGGTAAGGGTAGAGTCCCTGGCTATTGTGGAATCCATGACCGACGACTCCATTACGTTCCGGAAGTAATACCTCTGGCCTTCCCCTCCCAGGGGAAGGCTGGGGACCGCTATCCGTCGGCTGCTCCCGTTCATCAAAGTGTGGTTGTTGATTGCTTTTGCAATTTACACATATTTTTTCTTAGGAGGAAAAAAGAAACATGAAAAAGATCCTTTCTCTGGCACTGGTCCTTGTGATGGTTTTGAGCTTCGCTGCCTGCGGCTCCAAGACCGAGGCGCCTGCCACCACCGCCGCCGCTTCCGAGAGCGGTGAGACCGCTGCCGCAGAAACCGATGCTCCCGCCGCCGTTTCCGACATCAAGCTGGGCTTCATCTTCCTGCATGACGAAAACTCCACCTACGACCTGAACTTCATGAACGGCGCACAGGAGGCCATTGCCGCCCTGGGCCTGACCGAAGATCAGTACCTGTTCAAGAAGAACATCCCCGAGGGTCAGGAAGCCTATGATGCTGCCTGCGAGCTGGCCGACGCCGGCTGCAACATCATCTTTGCCGACTCCTTCGGCCATGAGGATTACATCATCCAGGCTGCCAAGGAATTCCCCGATGTGCAGTTCTGCCATTCCACCGGCACCAAGGCCCACACCGAGGGCCTGAGCAACTACCACAATGCCTTTGCCGCCATCTACGAGGGCCGTTACCTGGCCGGTGTGGTTGCAGGCCTGAAGCTGAACGAGATGATCGAGAACGGTGAGTTCACCGCCGACGAGGCCAAGATGGGCTATGTTGGCGCCTTCACCTACGCCGAGGTTGTTTCCGGCTACACCAGCTTCTACCTGGGCGCCAAGTCCGTTTGCCCCTCCGTTACCATGGATGTTACCTTCACCGGCTCCTGGTACGATGAGACCGCCGAGAAGGAAGGCGCCAACAAGCTGATCCAGAACGGCTGCAAGCTGATCTCTCAGCACGCCGACTCCATGGGCGCTCCCACTGCCTGCGAGACCGCCGGTGTGCCCGATGTTTCCTACAACGGCTCCACCATTGCTGCCTGCCCCAACACCTTCCTGGTGTCCTCCCGGATCAACTGGGCTCCTTACTATGAGTTTGTTGCAAACTGCGTCAAGAACGGCGAGCCCATTCCCGCCGACTGGACCGGCACCATCGAGACCGGCTCCGTGGTCCTGACCGACATCAACGAGGCTGTTTGCGCTGCCGGTACCGCCGAGAAGCTGGAAGAGGTAAAGGCCGCCATCGAGGCCGGTACCACCAAGGTGTTTGATACCAGCACCTTTACCGTGAAGGGCGAGACCCTGACCAGCTACATGGCCGATGTGGACACCGATGCGGACTACACCCCCGATACCGAGGTCATCGAGGACGGCGCTTTCCAGGAATCCACCAAGCGCTCCGCTCCTTACTTCGATCTGCAGATCGACGGCATCAACCTGCTGGATACCAAGTTCTGATAACAATTTACCCCAGAGCCCTTCGGGGCTCTGGGAATGCTGCAAAGGGCAGCGCAGTGAACAATTCGCCGCGTTGCCCTTTGCGGCATTATATAAAAGAGGAGTGACCTTTTTGGAAGAGAAAATTGCAGCCGTCCAAATGCGGGACATTACCAAACGGTTCGGCTCCACGCTGGCAAACGACCGGGTGTGGCTGGACATTTACAAGGGAGAGATTTTAGCCCTGCTGGGAGAAAATGGCAGCGGCAAAACAACCCTTATGAATATGCTCTCCGGTATCTACTTCCCGGACGAGGGGCAGATTTACATCAACGGCAAGGAAGCTCTGATTCGCTCCCCCAAGGATGCCTTTTCCTACGGCATCGGCATGATCCACCAGCACTTTAAGCTGGTAGATGTGCTTACCGCCGCGGAGAACATCGTCCTGGGGCTGAAGGAGCCCGGGCGGCTGGATATGGACAAGGTCGCCAAAAAGGTAAAGGAAATCTGCGATGCCTACGGCTTTGATGTGGACCCCAACCAGAAGATTTACAATATGTCCGTTTCCCAGAAGCAGACCGTGGAGATTGTAAAGGTGCTGTACCGTGGGGCCGACATCCTGATTCTGGACGAGCCCACCGCCGTGCTGACCCCCCAGGAGACGGAAAAGCTCTTTAAGGTCCTGCGGGCCATGCGGGACGACGGCAAGGCCATTGTCATCATCACCCACAAGATGCACGAGGTGGAGAGCCTGTCCGACCGGGTGGCCATCCTGCGCCACGGCCAGTTTGTAGGCGATATGCTCACCAGGAAGACCTCCGCCCAGGACATGACCAACATGATGGTGGGCAGACCTGTGACGCTGAACATCGAGCGGCCGGAGCCCGTGAACCCCAAGCCCAGGATTGTGGTGAAGAACCTGACCGTCAAGGATCAGGAGGGAACCCTGAAGCTGGACGACGTGACCTTTACCGCCAATTCCGGGGAAATTCTGGGTGTGGCCGGTATTTCCGGCTGCGGGCAGAAAGAGCTCCTGGAAGCCATTGCGGGCCTGCAGCCCGTAACCTCCGGCTCCGTTACCTATGTGGAAGACGACGGCAAAGAGGAGGAGCTCATCGGCAAGGACCCCACGGACATTGCCGCCATGGGCGTATCCCTGTCCTTTGTGCCGGAGGACCGGCTGGGCATGGGCCTGGTGGGCTCCATGGACCTGACGGACAACATGATGCTCCGCTCCTTCCGGAAGGGCAAATCCTGGTTTACCAACCGGAAGGACCCCAAAAGATTGGCCGAGCAGGTGGTAGAGGAGCTGGAAGTGAATACCCCCGGCGTTTCCACCCCTGTCCGGCGGCTTTCCGGCGGCAATGTGCAAAAGGTTCTGGTGGGCCGGGAAATCGCCGCAGCTCCCACGGTGCTGCTGACGGCCTACGCCGTCCGGGGCCTGGACATCAATTCCTCCTATACGATTTATGACCTGATTAACAAGCAGAAAAAGGCCGGTGTGGCCGTGGTTTTCGTCGGCGAGGACCTGGATGTGCTGCTGGAGCTGTGCGACCGGATCCTGGTGCTCTGCGGCGGCAAGGTCAGCGGCATTGTGGAAGGCCGGACGGCCCAGAAGCCGGAGGTCGGCATGATGATGACACGTTTGGGAGGGAAGACCAATGGCTAAAAAAGGAAGCATAATGCACATTTCCAAGCGGGACAATCTGCCGCCCCTGAAGGCCTGGGCCATCCGGGGGGCCGCCATTGTGCTGGCCTTGCTGGTCTGCGCCGTGGTGACCACCGCCCTGACCGGCGAAAATCCCATAGGTGTGTTTAAAACCATGTTTGAAGGTGCCTTCGGCACCAAGCGGAAGGCCTGGATTCTGGGCCAGAACCTGGCCATTCTGCTTTGCGTCTCCCTGGCGGTGACCCCCGCCTTTAAAATGCGGTTCTGGAACGTAGGCGGCGAGGGCCAGATTTTAATCGGCGGCCTGGCTACCGCGGCCTGCATGATCCTTTTGGGGGACAAGCTGCCCAATTGGCTGCTGATTGTGCTTATGACGGTATCCGCCTGTGTGGCCGGTGGCATCTGGGGCGCTATCCCCGCCATCTGCAAGGCCAAGTGGAACACCAACGAGACCCTGTTCACCCTGATGATGAACTATGTGGCCACCCAGCTGGTTGCCTACTTTGTCATCCTCTGGGAGGTGCCCAAGGGGGCCGGTAAGATCGGCATCATCAACCAGTCCACGGAGGCTGGCTGGCTGCCCCAGATCGGGTCCTACAAGTATCTGCTCAACATTCTGATCGTTGCCGTATTGACGGTGTGTATGTACTTCTACCTGAAGCGCTCCAAGCAGGGCTACGAAATTGCCGTGGTAGGCGAAAGCGAGCGCACCGCCCGGTATGTGGGCATTAAGGTGGGAAAGGTGATTGTACGGACCATGTTCCTGTCCGGCGCCATCTGCGGCCTGGCAGGGCTCCTGCTGGTAGGCGGCACGGACCACACCATCACTACCACCATTGCCGGAGGCCGGGGCTTTACCGCCGTTATGGTGGCCTGGCTTGCCAAGTTCAATCCCTTTGGCATGATGTTTACCAGCTTCCTGCTGGTATTCCTGAGCCGGGGGGCCAGCGAGATTTCCACCATCTATTCCCTGAACCAGTCCTTTGGCGATATCTTAACGGGCATCATCCTGTTCTTTATCATTGGCAGCGAATTCTTTGTCGGCTATAAGCTGAATTTCCTGAAAGAAACCCGGAAGGAGGAGAAGAAGAATGTTTGATTTTGTTTCCTTTTTCCCCAGAGCCGTTATGCAGAGTATCCCCCTGCTGTATGGCTCCACCGGCGAAACCCTGACGGAAAAATCCGGCAACCTGAACCTGGGCATTCCCGGCATTATGTATGTGGGCGGCATCTGCGGCGTCATCGGGGCCTTCTTCTGCGAGCAGTCCGGGAATATGAATGGTCTTCTGGCGGTGATGATTCCGCTGGTCTGCTGCCTGCTGGGCTCTCTTCTTATGGGGCTTCTTTACTGCTTCCTGACGGTAACCCTCCGGGCCAATCAGAACGTGACGGGCCTGGCCATGACCACCTTCGGCGTGGGCTTCGGCAACTTCTTCGGCGGCTCCCTCATTAAGCTCACCGGGGCAGAGGTGCCCTCCATTGCCTTGTCCGCTACCTCCAATTACTTCCGCAAGAGCCTGCCTTTGGCAGAGACCACCGGGGTATTTGGTAAGCTGTTTTTAAGCTATGGCTTTTTGGCGTACCTGGCCATCGTCATTGCGTTGATTGCCTCCTATGTGCTGAAAAAGACCCGGGTGGGCCTGCAGCTCCGGGCCGTGGGCGAAAGCCCCGCTACCGCCGATGCGGCGGGCATTAATATTGCCAGGTACAAGTATGTGGCCACCTGCGTGGGCAGCATGATTGCGGGCCTGGGCGGGCTGTACTATGTAATGGATTACGCCTGCGGCGTGTGGTCCAACGATGCCTTTGGCGACCGGGGCTGGCTGGCTATCGCCCTGGTAATCTTTACCATCTGGCGGCCCAACGTGGGGATTCTGTCCTCCATGCTCTTTGGCGGCCTGTACATCCTGTACCTGTTCCTGCCCACCGGCACCAACCTGGCGGTAAAGGAACTCTACAAGATGCTGCCCTATGTGGTCACCATTGTTGTCCTGGTGCTGACCTCCATGCGCAACAAGCGGGAGAACCAGCCTCCGGAGAGCCTGGGCGTGCCCTATTTCAGAGAAGAAAGATAGTTGTGCTTCCGCACCCCAACGGGGTGCGGAATTTTGCGGTTGAGAAACAGGGAATATCGTGGTAAGATAAGCAAGAATTTGTCGGAGCCGAAGCCGAGCAGCTCCATGCCTTCTCCTGCTTGGAGAAGGTGGCCCCGCAGGGCCGGATGTGGAGGGGGCCCCTTACGTATTAAGCCGGGCCAAGTTGGATAGTTCAGGCTAAAAATTGGCTTTCTCCGTTTTAATAATAGGACAAATCGAATTTATGGCGGGTCTCCTCCACACCCGCCGCCTGCGGGCGGCACCCTCTCCAAGCAGGAGAGGGCATGAGTTGCTCGTACTGAGCGACCATAAAAACTACGGGATTGCCACGACAGTGTGCGCACTGTCTCGCAATGACAGCCTCGTTTTTTAGGTTACTAAATCCTTATTTACCGAAAAGAGGAAAAACCAATGGATAAAACAAAACTTTCAAACATTCTGGCCGCTATGGAAAAGGAGAACATCCGGCAGCTGCTGATCTCCGATCCGGCGGTGATCTTCTACCTGACCGGCAAGCGGATAGAGCCCGGGGAGCGGATGCTGGTGTTGCTGCTGCGGACGGACGGGGCCCATCGGTTCTTTATCAACGATCTGTTCCGGAAAGAGCAGGACCTGGGGGCACCCATCACCTATTACAACGACACCCAGGACGGCCCGGCGATTTTAGCCCAGTATCTTTCCACAGGAGAGACGCTGGCTGTGGATAAAAATTGGCCGGCCCGGTTCCTGCTGCGGCTGCAGGAGGTGTTTGACGGGAAGTGCGTCAATTCCTCCCCTATCATCGATGGGGTGCGGCTGATTAAAACTCCCGAAGAACAGGACCGGATGCGGGCGGCCTCCAGGGATAACGATGCAGTTATGGAAAAAATCATCGGCCGCCTGGGGGAGAACCACACGGAACAGGAGCTGGCAGAGCTTTTGCTGCAGTTCTACCTGGAAATGGGCAACGAGGGCTATTCCTTTGAGCCCATCACCGCCTTTGGCGGCAATGCGGCGGACCCCCACCATGTGACCGACAACAGCCGGGGCAAGCGCGGCGACTGCGTGGTGCTGGACATCGGCGGGCGGAAGAACGACTATTGCTCCGACATGACCCGGACCGTGTTCCTGGGATGTGTCAGCGACCGGCAGCGGGAAATCTACGAAATCGTCAAGGAGGCCAACCGCCGCGGCATTGAAGCCGCCAAGCCCGGCAACCGGATGATGGATGTAGACAAGGCTGCCCGGGATTACATCACCGAAAAGGGCTTTGGCCCCTACTTTACCCACCGGACCGGCCACTCCATCGGCCTGGAGGTTCACGAGGCCGGGGACGTGTCCGCCGTCAACGAGGCTGTGATCCGGCCGGGCCAGTGCTTCTCCGTGGAGCCGGGCATCTACCTGCCGGAGGAGGGCATCGGCGTCCGCATTGAGGACCTGGTGCTCATTACGGAAACGGGCTGCGAAGTGCTGAATCATTTCCCCAAGGATTTGACGGTTGTGCCGTTTCCGGACGGAAAATGAAATAATTGTGGACAAATGCCCGCCCACATGATACAATGGTTTCCGATTTGTGAATAAAAGTGAGGAATTTCTATGGAAACCATTGCTGCTGTCAATTCGGCGGTAAATAACTTTGTCTGGGGCATCCCGGCCATGATCTGCATCGTGGGCGTGGGCCTGTGGCTCAGCGTCCGGACCCGGTTCATTCAGATTCGGAAATTCGGCACCTCCATGAAGGAGACCTTCGGCAGGATGTTCCATAAAAAGGATGCGGCGGAAGGCGCCGTCACCCCCTTCCAGGCGGTGTGTACGGCCCTGGCGGCCACGGTGGGCACCGGCAACATTGCGGGTGTGGCCGGGGCCATTGCCATCGGCGGCCCGGGCGCCGTGTTCTGGATGTGGTGCAGCGCTCTTTTGGGAATGTGTACCAAGTTTGCGGAGGTCACCCTGGCGGTCCATTTCCGGGAGAAGAACCCGGAAGGGGACTGGGTGGGCGGCCCCATGTACTACATTAAAAACGGCCTGGGCAAAAAGTGGCATTTCCTGGCGGCGGCCTATGCCGTCCTGGGTGTTCTGACGGTATTCGGTACCGGCAACGCCACCCAGGTGAACGCCATCATCACCGCAGTGGATACGGCGCTTACAAACTTCAACGCCGTCCCGGCCGGGGCCCTGAAGGGCATCAACTTAGGCATCGGCATCGGCATTGCCTTGCTTGTTGCCATGGTGCTGGTAGGCGGCCTGAAGCGCATTGGCAACGTGGCGGAAAGATTAGTGCCCTTTATGGCTCTGGTGTATGTGGTTATGTCTTTAGGCGTGCTGCTGCTGAACCTGAACCGGGTGCCGGAGGTGCTGGGGCTTATCTTCAAGGGCGCCTTTACCCCCTCTGCCGTCACCGGCGGTGCGGTGGGCAGCTTCTTCCTGTGCATGAAAAAGGGCGTGTCCCGGGGCATCTTCTCCAACGAGGCGGGCCTGGGTACCGGCTCCATCGCCCATGCGGCCTCCGATGTGGAGGACCCCATCCGGCAGGGCTACTTCGGCATTTTTGAAGTGTTTGCGGATACCATCGTCATCTGCTCCATGACCGCCTTCGTCATCCTTATCAGCGGGGAGAATATCACCTACGGCGTGGCAGCCGGTGCGGAGCTGACCATCGGCGGCTTTACGGCGGTGTACGGCAAGATTGCGTCCCTGCTGGCGGCGGTGGCCATGAGCTGCTTCGCCTTCTCTACCATCATCGGCTGGGGCCTGTACGGCACCCGCTGCATGGAATTTCTGGCGGGCTCCAAGGCCAACCGGGGCTTTATGATTGTGTACTCCTTCGTAGCAATTCTGGGCGCTACCGTGGACCTGGGGCTGCTGTGGGACATTTCCGATACCTTTAACGGCATGATGGTGATTCCCAACCTGATCGCCCTGTTCCTGCTGTCCGGCACCGTGGTGAAGATGGTCCGGGAAAAGGTGGACCGCAAGGGATAAAACAAACGAGGACCTCCAACCGGGGGCCCTCGTTTTCTTACACCGACAAATAGATTTCTTTCATCTGCTCCGATACCTTGTCCAGGCGGAAGGCCTGGACTTTTTCTTTGGCGCTGCTTCCAAGCTGGGCGCATAGGGCGGGATCGGAAGCCAGGGTTTCAATGGCGTTTGCGATGGACTGTGGGGTCAGCTCTGCATACAGCCCCTGCTTTCCGTCTGCAATCAGGTCCGTATTTCCACGGATGGAGGTGACGATGCTGGGCAGCCCGGCCCCCATGGCCTCCATCAGGGACAGGGACAGGCCCTCCCGGAAGGAGACGAAGAGAAAGGCGTCGCTGATCCTGTACAGCTCCGGCACATCGCTGCGGTAGCCCAGGAACCGTACCCGATCGCTTAGCCCCAGCTGGGCGCAGAGGGCCTTGTTATTTTCCAGCTCCTGGCCCCGGCCGGCGCAGACCAGGCGGATGCGTCGGTCCGGCAATAAGGCCAGAGCCTGGAGCATCATTTTGTGGTTTTTGTTTTTGGTCATTTCCGCCACGCTGAGCAGGACGAAATCGTCCTCCTTCAGCCCCAGCTCTGCCCGCTTGGCACTGCGGTCTACATTGGCGTTCCGGATGCGGGTTAAATCTACCCCCACGCCGGGCACATATTCCAGACGCCTGGGATGCATATGCCTTTGGGAAAAGGCATAGTCCTCCCGGTTGATGTTGATGAGCACATCGGTCCAGAAGGAGCAGACCCACTCCGCCGGAAAAAAGAGCAGCCAGTTCACAAGGGGCGCGCCCTTGAAGAAGTGGTACCCGTGGGCGGTGTAGATGACCTTGCAGCCCTTTTTCCGGGCATCCCGGGCGGCCAGGCGGGTGAGCACCGCCGCCACGGGGGTGTGGCAGTGGACCACATCGTAATTTCCTTCGTCTATGATTCTTTTCAGGTCCCGGTAGGCCTGCCTGTTTTCCGGAGCAATGGGGTTCCGGCCAAAGGACACGGGGTAAAAGGCATCGCAGTAGGGAATGCGGCAGTCCTCCGGATTTTCGTAGTCGTTTTTGGCCGCCACGGCGGTTTCCCAGCCCAGCTCCCGGAGCATTTTCAGGTAGGGGAGGTGGAACTGCATAATGTGGGTTTTGACTACGGTGGCCACAAACAGGATTTTTTTCTTGGACATGGGAAAACCTCCCTTGCTTTAAATCAGAACCTTCCGCTTCCGGATTTTCCATAGCTCCCACAGCCCGATGGCGGCCCCCAGGCCCCACCGGAGAAGCCAGGCGTTGGGAAGCGCATACACAAGGCCCATAACGGCCAGGTAGCACAGGGCATAGGGCGCCCACAGGGGGAACCGGAAGGGATAGTTTTCCTTCCCCAGCACCAGGCGCACATAGGCGTAGTGCATGAGGAACTGGAGGCTGTGGGACAGCACCGTTGCCAGGGCGGCGCCGGACATCCCCATATGGCGGATGAGCACATAGTTCAGGGCGATGTTGATGCAGGAAGAGGTAATGGTAGCGGCGGCTACCATTTTGACCTTCTTGTGGTAATACTCGAAGTTGATGGGGAAGGTACACAGGAAATTCAGATAGTGGCTGGCCACAAAGATGGGAATCAGGTCCGTGGAGCCCCAGAAATCCGGGCCGGCGAACAGGTGGAAAACCTCTTTCCCCAGCAGGATAAAGCCAACGGACAGCACGGTATACAGCTCCAAAAAGTTTTTGGACTGGTCCTGCACCGCTTCCAGACGCCCCTTTTTGGTATCCTCGTAGTAAAAGGGCACCCAGGTGTTATTCAGGGCACCGAAGATGGTAAAAAGAATGGTGCCAAACTGGAAGGCCATGGAGTAGATGCCGCTGACATTCTCATCCAGCAGGGTCCGCAGCATGACCACATCGCTGTGGCCCAGCAAAAGGTCAGCCAGGTTATAGAACACATAGGGGATGGCCAGGGGAATGCAGAATCGCCAGTACTCCCGGTTGTAAAAGGCCTTGCCTTTGCAGAGCACATAACCGCAGAGGCTCAGGCCCAGCACACCGTATACCAGGGCAATGGCCAGGATCCGGCCGTAGTAATTGATTTCTTTGGGAAGCCACAGCACCAGAATCAGGGAAAGCACCAAAGTGCCCACGCTGGTGCCAACGCTCAGGAGCATATTCCGGCCGGCCTTCATTTCGTAGGTCAGCTTGGTGTTCATAAAGTTGACGCCAAAGGTGCCGATGGCCTGGAAGAGCACCAAAAAGATAAAGAATTTGCTCAGGGAGAGGGCATTGCTGATGGGCTCCAGGAAAAGAAGCACCACAGCCGTGACAACGGCAAATACCAGGAAGGACAGGGTCATGACGCTGGACTGGTATTTTGGCTGCAGCTCCTCGGGGTACTCCACCCTGGCGTTTACCAGGGTGCCCTGGGTTTGCAGGGTGGCGGCAATGGCCAGGGTGCTGACCCATACGTTGTAGTTGGACACGTTGCCGTAGCCCCCGGTACCCAGAAGCCGGGAGAACAGAGGGGCGGTAAAAATGGAAATGCCGTAGAGGAGCAGGGTGCTGAGGATGTTGAAAAAGCTGACGCGGTTTCGCCGGTTCATAGGCCCCTCCTTTTGCTGTAGGCCCGCCAGAAGGGCCCGAAAAGCCCCAGGGAGAGAAGTACATCATGGAGCTTCTGCTTTTTGGGGAACAGGGGGCAGGAGAGCACAAAGGGGATTTCCCGGATCAGCTCCTGTTTGCACCGGGTATAGTCCTCTTTGAATTCGGAAACCTTCCCCTGCTGCTGGCAGAGGATCATAGGATGGGCCAGGGACCAGACCCGGAGGAACCGGGCTTCCGGCAGGGCCTCCGGGGCCCGGCGGGCAATGTCTTGGACCACCCCGTCCATATGCCGGGAAAAATGGAAGCTCTTTTCGCTGACCGGGGCGGTGGTGATGGAGCCCGGGCGGTGGTAATAGTTATACAGGCACTCCGGAAGCAGTGCCACGGTTCCGGCCTTTAACGCCGCCTGATAGGTGACGGGCACATCCTCGCAGATTTTCCCCTGGGGGTAGCGGAGGCCGTCGAAAAGGGTCCGGCGGTACAGCTTATCCCAGGCGGCGGAGTCCGCCCCGGCCCAGGTAAACATCCTTTTGATAAACTGGGGCCCGGTAAGGATTTCCTCCCGCTCCGGGCACAGCCCCTTGGCCTTTTCCCCGGTGCCGCCGTCCAGGTCGAACCGGCCGGCGCAGACCAGGTCTGCTTCGTTTCTTTTTGCACAGGTCAGCATTTTTTCGTAGGCCCGGGGCTCTACAAAGTCGTCGCTGTCCAGAAAGGCGATGTATTCGCCGGCGGCCAGGTCCAGCCCTGCGTTCCGGGCGCTGCTCAGGCCTCCGTTTTCCTTGTGGAGGACCTGAATGCGGGAATCCCCGGCGGCAAAGGCGTCGCAAAGGGCGCCGCTTTCGTCGGTGGAGCCGTCGTCAATCAGGAGAATCTGGGAGACGGCAGTCTGGGGCAGCACGGAATCCAGGCACCGCTTTAAAAAGGGGGCTACGTTGTATACGGGGATGATCAGGGAAATCATGGCTGCTCCTCCCGCTTTGCCAGGGCCAGGGCCTCATAGATGCCGCGAAGGGCAGCCAGATTGGCCTGCGGATCGTGAGTTTTCCGGGCGTGGGCCTGGGCGGCGGCGCCAAGGGCGGCGGCTTTGTCCTCCAGGTCGAATATTTCCAGAATTTTTGCGGCCAGCAGGAAGGGCTCCGTGGAAGGGTAAAGAAGGCCCTCCTCCCGGTCCTTCAGCATGGTGCTGACGCCGCCTACATCCGCCGCCACACAGGGCACCCCCAGGAGCATGGCCTCTCCCAGGGAATTGGGGGAGTTTTCCACCGTAGAGGGGAGAGCGAATACATTGCATTGGAGATATTCCCGCTTCATATCCTCCGGGCTCAGGCGGCCCAGGAAGTCGATTTTCCCCTCCAGGCCGCAGCTCCTTGCCAGGCGGCACAGGTACCGGTGGTAGCTCTGCTGCTTCATAGCCCCCTTCAGATCGGCGGGGAAGAAGGAGACCCCGGGGACGGCCACGGTGGCATCCGGGTATTTCTTTAGGACGATGGGCATGGCCTCCAATAGATAGTGGAAGCCCTTGATGGGGGTTTCCAGGCTGGACAGGAAGATGCGGTGCTTCCGGCAGGTATCATACTGCCAGGTGCCGCCGTAAAAATCCTCCCGCAGGGTCTCGTTGCAGAAGTGATATTGGGCATTTTCGGCCAGGGCGGTGCAGCAGGCTCTGTCCCAGGGGGTGCGGCCGATAACGTGCCCGGTCAGGGAAAGGGCCTCCGTTTCCAGCCTGCCCCGGAGGGCGTATTTTCTCTGCTGGCCGGGGATATTGTCCAGCCGCAGCAGATCCCGGAGGGTGCAGGACCAATAGATGCTCTGGGGCAGCCCCTCGGCATAGTGGCGGGCATATACGGAGCACAGGCCCTGGATGCTGACGGCGCATTTGGAGAGGAGCCCCAGACTCCGGCACACCCGGAGCATGGCCAGGGTATGGCCGTATTCCGTGCCCCAGATGTGGATGGCATCCGGCTGAAAGGCCCAGACCTGGTCCCGGAACTGCTGCTCCAAATCAGCCTGATACCGGTGCATGACAGGCTCCGGGAAAATGTAATACGAGAGGTTTTTGGCGGCGGTTCCGGCGGCGGGAGCGGTGCCCCGGCACAGAACCCGGATTTCCAGCAGAGGATCCCGGCGCAGGTCCGCGAGCACATGATCCATCCACAGGCCGCTGCCAGGGTTGCCGGTAACCGCCTGAAAAATGGCGCCGGGTACCAGGTTGCACAGCCACAATAGCCGCATAGGCTCAGCTCCTTTCCGTTTGACGCAGTTTTTCCAGAATTTTTCCTGCCTGGACCAGATTGTTCCGCTCCTCCAGGACAAACCGCCTGGCGGCAAGACCCTGCTGCCGCAGCGCTTCCTCGCTGCGGCTCAGGACGGAGGAAAGGGCCCGGGCCATGCCCTGGGGGGTCTCCTCCTCAATAAAATTGACATAGGGGTAATATTCCTTTGGCATTCCGGGAAGCCGGGTGGTGAGCACCGGGGTGCCGGAGGCCATATATTCCATGGTTTTGGAGGGGAAGGAATACTTTACATATTCTTCGTTTGTGGGCCGGGGGTTTATCAGGAGGGTACTTTCCATTTCCTTAGCCACCACCTGGCTGCTCAACAGCATCCCGCCGTACTCAATATTGGGGTCCTTTTCGGCAATTTCCTTCAGCTCCTCTACGAAGTCTCCCGGGCCGTAGATCAGGAGCCTGGTATCCGGGATATGTGCCTCTTGAAAGCCCCGGACAAGGGTTTCCAGGCCGTAGAGCTTGCAAACGCTGCCGGCATACAGGCACACCCGGGGGGAGGCCTTCCGGACGCTCTGGGGGTCCTGCCGGGCCATGGTGATGTCTGCGTGGCCTTCCAGGACGATATAGGGCTTGTTTTTGGGATTCAGGCGGGTATTCATCTGCTCGGTTAAGAACACATAGTCCGTGCAGCCGGAAATCACCCTGGAGGTCAGCCGGGTATAGGTCCCCTGGCCATAGAGCATTTCCGGCAGGTCCGTTACAATCCCCACGCAGCGGCAGCCGGACTGCCTGGCCGCCAGCTGGGCAAACAGGGCGGTGGTACAGTTCAGGCAGTCCACAAAGACCACGCTGTCTTTGCGGCAGAGCTTTTTTACCTGGGAATAGACGCCCTGGGCCTCCAAAAGGTGCTTATAGCTGCCCACGCAGCTGCTGGGCACATAGCGGTACCTGGCCCCGCCTGCGGTTTCCTCCGGCAGGCGCAGGTATTTTTGGGCGCAGTTCTCCCGGTTGACGGGCAGGGTGGCCACTACATCCACATCCGCATGGCGGGCCAGCCCCTCGATGAGAAGCCGGTGGTATTTTTGGGACTGGAAGGCAGGCTTCACCTTGCATTCGGCAAAGAGCTGCTTGTATACGGCATCGGAGCAGGTGGTAACGGCGTAAATAATGTGCATGGCTGTGGCACCTTTCAAGTAGATTACCGGGGCGGGAAAAATCCCCTTCCCCCTCCTGCGTGGAGGGGGGTGCCTCCAATAAATAGGTTTGCTTCTGGGGTTCTTCCTTTTAACGAAAGTGGTTTGAATATCCTACCGGCTCCCCTCCACCCCCGGCCTGCTGCCCACCCCCTCCATGCAGGAGGGGGAAAGGGACTTAAAACAGCGGCAGCAGCCCTTCCGTCAGGGCCAGAATGGGGAAAAGCCAGAAGAATGGGTTTGTAATCAGGTTCTCCGTATTGAAGGTGACGGCCAGAGCGGCCAGGGAAACCAGCTTGATTGGAAGCTTCCCACTGCCCCGGAACACCAGGGTGACCCAGCCGAACAGGTTCAGCCAGCCGGAGATCATCCCCAGAACACCAAAAAGAATGGTAGAAGAGCTGGTATTGTGGGTAACGGTTTCCAGAATATAGGCAAGTTCCCGGCCGGTAAAGGGGTCCCACTGGATTACATGGAGGTTAAAAAGAATACAGTCCACCCGGTCGTTCAGAGAATTGTTGGAGGTAAAGAGCTTTTCGGCCATCAGCCGGAAATGGGTATACAGCGCAGGCTTGGCAATTACCAGCCAACCGGCAGCCAGCAGGGCCGGAAGCCCCAGAGCAAGGGTCAGTTTCCTCCCCGTGGGGGTAGCATATACCTGCTTATCGAAATACAGCACCAGCAGGAAAACCACCGTTACCGCCACACCGGCGGTAGAGAAGGTGGAAAGCATGGTCAGGGCCAAAAGTCCGTTGAGGGCCCACATGGTCCGGCCGTCTGCCCAGTGCACCTGATAATTGTTGAGATACAGCGCCAGGAACAGGAAGAACTGGTATACCCCCGGCTCCCGGAAAATGCCGAAGTTCCGGATATGGGCATAGGTTCTGGATACATAGCAGAGAAAATAATTGTAGAATTCCGCCTGGAAGCTGTTGGAAAAGGTGGGGGGCACCAGAATGCCCCGGTCCGCCGGAATCCGCAGAAAATAGGTGCACACCAGGGACCAGGCAGCCAGAAAGGAAATGAACAGCACACTTGCCCTGGCGGTTTCCTGCAAAGAAGCAAAATAGGAAATGAGCACCGCGGCAAGAATACAATAAACCATACTGATGTACATCAGCTGCCAGTCCCGCTTTGCAAGCATGGGAAGAAGAACGGTCAGGGAAAATACGATTGCCAAAGGGATACGGCCGTTCCAAAGAACGGAGGGAATCCGCTTCCGGTTGTAAATCAGAAAAGCAACGCCTACCGTGCCGGTAATGGCAAAGGACAGCATCTGGGCTTTGGTAAAGCCCAGAAGGTAGAGCCCTGCCTGACTGTCCCGGCTGAGGTAAACCAGAAAAAACAGGTAGGCGGCAAAGGCAAAGCGCCATTTTTTGTCGCGGGGAAAGGGGAAAAAGGTCATTTTCCGGCCTCCTTTTGCAGGGCGAGAATGGCCTGAGCCAGGTGCTCCGGCCCCTGTTCCACGCAGAGGCCGCTGTGGGCCTGGGCCACCTCCTGGCAGGCGGTGCCTTTATAGACGATGGGGGTGGTGCCGCAGCAGGCGGCCTCCAGAACGGTCATGCCGAAGGTCTCTTCGACGCTGGGGTTTACATATACATCCGCCAGGGTATACCACTGGGCCAGTTCCCGCCGGTCCTTGGTCCGGGGCAGGGCGAGGATGTTTTTGGGAAGGGATTTTTTCTTGGATTTGGGAATGCCAACCAGGACAATTTGGCAACTGTCCGGCAGAATTGCGGACAGGGCCACAAAGTCCTGCAGGCCCTTCCGGGGCTCCCAGATATTGGCCACCCCCAGAACCACAAATTTACGGTCCAGGTGCCATTTGGAAGATAGGTTGCTTTCCGTAGGGCGGAACAGGGAGGAATCCACCGTATTGGGCACCACGGACAGGGGATAGTCCTTTAAAAAGCTCTGGGATGCCAGATCGGCCAGCCACTGGGAGGGTACCTGAATGGACAGGTTGGGAATTCCCGTAAACAGGGCCTTTTTCCGGGCAAAGTTCTCTTTGGTGGCATCCCGGCGGGTTTGGGGATATTTGCCCATCTGGGGGCAATTGCCGCAGCCGGTTTTCCAGCGGTCGCAGCGGGCATAGGTGAAATAGGGGCAGTTGCCGGTAAAGGCCCAGCAGTCGTGGAGGGTCCAGATAATTTGCTTGCCGCTGCTTCGCAGATACCCGAACAGCAGTTCAATGTTGATGTAATAGCCATGGAGATTGTGGAGCCAGATGATATCCGGGTCGTACTGCTTTACCTGCTCCAAAAATCTGGCGGTGGCCTTCCCGGAGCCGAAGCCCCCGGTGCCCCGGATGCGATGCAATAGAGCGTGGCGGCGGCAGTCCCCGGGGGTACCGATGGGAAGGAGCGGGATGCCGTCGCAATTTTTGGCTTCCCGGCCGTAGGCAATGCGGCATTCATGCCCCTGCGCCATAAGGGCCCGGCAGGCATCCGTCACCAGCTTGCCGGTACTGCCCGCACCGGCGGTGACATTGATAAAGAGATATTTCAATCCGTTCCCTCCAAAAGGTCCCGGAAGAGGTCTGCATACTTTCGCGTGCAGAGCTCCGGTGTGTAGTTTTGTAAGTAAAGAGCCCGGCATTGGCTGCGCATCCGGGCCAGAGTACCGGGGTTGGACTGCATTGCCTTGATGTGCGCAGCCAGCGCCTCCGGCTGGCCGTTTGCCAGGCGGACTCCGGCGCCTTTGCGGATATCGGAGACAATGTCGCTGTCTTCCATAATGGCAATCAGGGGAATGCCCTCGGCCATATAGCTGTAGGTTTTGCTGGGGACGCACAGCCCCGTGGTGCCGGGCCGCAGGGAGATGAGGGCGGCGGAGCTGATGTCCAGGGCATCCTGATAGTCCTTGCCGTGGAGATAGTCCAGAACCAAGGCATTTTGCAGATGCTCCCGGGCAATGGCCTCCTTCAGGGCTTGCAGCTTGTTGCCGTGCCCGGCAAAGAGAAAGAAGACACTGCCGTCCTCTTTCAGAAGCCGTATGGCATCCAGAACGGTGTCCATATCCTGGATGGTGCCCATATTGCCAAAGTAGCTGACGACGAATTTACCGGCCAGCCGGGAAGCAAAGCGGTTATCCGTCAGGTCCCGGGTCCGCTCCCCGGGGTCCCGGTACCAGTTGGGAATTACGGCGATTTTGCCGGCCTCTATGGGCCGGTTGGCGGAAATAAAGGCCTTCATTTCCGTGGACAGGGCTACTACCCGGTCGGCCCGGGTATACACAGCCTTGTTGATGTGCGACATCACCTTGGAGATAAGGCTGCTTTCCTTGAGAGCGCCGGTCCGCAGGGCCAGCTCCGGATACAGGTCGTAGCAGACGAAAACAAGCTTGCAGCCGTAAAGCTTTTTGGCCATTGCCGCTATCCAGGGCAGCACCGGAGGATTGGAGTAGACCAGTACCGCCCGATAGCCCCGCAGCTTCGGCAGATTCCAAAGGGCGGACAGGGTAAAGGAAAAGTAATTGACGAGTCTGCCCAGGCGGCGGCTCCGGTCCGGCTGCAGGTAGCTCAGGCGCCGGACTCCCAGCCCCTCCAGGCTCTCCCGCTTGGGAACCGGGGCGCCGGAATAGTATTCTTTTGGATAGCCACAGACCACATCTACGGAAAATCCGGCCTGCTGCAGCCGCTTAGCCGTATCAAAGGGCAGCTGGGCGGAGGAAATATATTCCGGATGGAAGAATTGGCATAAAAAGACAATGTCCTTTTTGGCAGACATGAGGGGGTTCTCCTTTTGGGATGAATTTGAAAATTCACCTTCCCCTCCGGGGAAGGTGCCGCCGCAGCGGCGGATGAGGGCCGGTATAGGCTGCCGATTTTTGAGCAGCGATAGGATGTGGCCCGTCTCAGGGGAAGCAGAGTCAGTCTTTCTCCGACAGATACACGCTCTCCGGAAAGTCCGTGATCCGGTAATCTTTGGGATAAGCGCTTAAATCGGCATCATAGCACAGGCTTCCGAAGGCCTTGTCCACGCTGCCGCTGAGATGCCGCAGAAGGTGCATGGTCCAGCCAAACCCGGGAACCAGGGGAAGGCTTTTCCCGCGGGCTTTGGCAATGGCCTGAACCACCCGGGCGGTACAGTGGGTCTGCCTGTCCTGGGGGCAGAAAATGCCGGAATCGCTGCCGTCAATCAGGTGCTTTACAAGGGCATTCAGGTTGCCGATATACAGCATGGACCGCCGGTTTTCGATTTTTGGGAAGAAGGGCAGCGCCTGGGCGAATTTCTCCAGGGTCCGGAAATTGCCGGTACAGCCCCGGCCGTAGATGATGGGGGGCCGGAGAATGGCCACGCGGAAGATATCCGAGGCCATTTTTTGCAGCCCCTGTTCCGCCTCCAATTTGCTGATCCCGTAGTTGTCCTTGGGGGACAGAGGGGTATCCTTTGTAATGGTGACGGTTTTCCCGAAGGGGGCCGTCAGGCCATACACAGCCTCCGTGGATAAAAAGACAAACTGCGCTACTCCGGCGGCTTTGGCCGCGGTGGCCACCTCCAGGGTCAGGTCCCGGTTGACTTTTCGGTACTCCGGCAGAAAGGCGGGGGCGTCCTTGGTTTCCTTGTGGTGGACCAGGGCGGCGGTATGGTAGATACAGTCGAAGCCGGTAAAGTCGAAGTGCTTCCAGGTGTCGCCCCGGAGGCTCAGGGCCTCAACCTGATATTCCTCCGGAAAGCCCTCCAGATATTCCCGGAGGGAGCGGCCCAGGTAGCTGCTTGCCCCTGTAATGAGGATTTTTTTCATTGGTTCTTCTCCATGGCCCCGGTGCCCCCTTCTACCACGCCCTTGCGGCCAAGAACCGCGGTGACGGAGCCAAAGAAGCACTTGCAGTCAAACAAAAAGCTCAGATTTTTGACATATTCCCCATCCAGGGCGGCCTTTTGCTCGATGGGAATTTCGTCCCGACCGTTGATCTGGGCCCAGCCGGTAAGGCCCGGGCGCACATCGTTGGCCCCCACCTTGTCCCGCAGGGCAATCAGGTCGAACTGGTTCCATAAAGCGGGCCGGGGACCGATGACGGACATTTTGCCGGTGAAAATCTGAAAAATCTGGGGCAGCTCGTCCAGAGAGGTTTTGCGCAGAACCTTGCCCACCCGGGTGATGTACTGCTCCGGGTTTTGCAGCAGGTGGGTAGGGGTATCGTGGGGGGTGCACATCTTCATGGTGCGGAACTTGAGAATCTGAAAATAGGACTTATGGAGCCCTACCCGCTTCTGCCGAAAGAAAATCGGCCCGGGGTCGTCCACCTTGATGGCCAGGGCCACAAGAAGATAAACGGGAGACAAAACCAAAATGCCAACACCGGACAGCAGAATGTCCCAAAGGCGTTTTCCAAATTTCTGATACATAGTCTTCTCCTCTTTTTTTATATGCTTGATCCGGTCATAAAAACACACTTTAGTATACCACAGAAGAATGAGGACAGCAAGGAAAAGTTTTTTGGTGCCCGCGCACATAAATAAGGATTTGCAGGGTTAGTTGAATGGTGTCCGCCTGCGGGAAAAATCCCCATTCCCCCTCCATGCAGGAGGGGGGAAGAGCTTGCCTTCGGTACCTACCGTTTACCCCGTCAACTCCCCATTTGCCGGGAAGTGCCAATTTTGCTCCAGCAAAAGGCTTCCCCCGATTCCACGGAATCGGGGGAAGGGACGCGGTTATTTGCATTCTGCCAGGCACCTGGCGATGACGGCTTCCATTTCCGGCAGCTTCTTCTGCATATCCTTGGCCAGGGCAATCTGGCAGCGGGTGCGGACCAGGTTGTGGTCCGGGTAGCGGACGGTGAAGTAGGGGTCCCCCTCCAGGTAGTCCGTCAGGAACCGGGCGGAGAGCTCCATGGCCAGGCAGTAGCAGCTGACGGCCAGGGTATCGGCCTCGGTTTGCGTGATCGAGGCGGCGGTTTTGGACAAAAAGCCCTTGGTAAAGGCCTCGAAAACCCCCATATTCACCCCGGCCTTGCCGGGATCCGGGCAGTCCTCCTCGCAAAAGTTTGCCGCGGAACGGATGGCATCGCCAAAGTCCGCCCCCAGCATCCCCGGCATAACCGTATCCAGGTCCACCACCACCAGGGCCTTGCCGGTGGCGGGGTCGAAGAGCACGTTGTTGATTTTGGTATCGTTGTGGGTTACCCGCAGGGGGAGCTGCCCCTTGCGCTGCAAATCCGTCAGGATGCAGGCCAGGTCCTCGTTTTCCAGCAGAAAGCGGATTTCCGGCGCGGCCTCCTGGGCCCGGCCGGCCTTATTCTCTGCTGCGGCCATTTTGAGGGCCTCGAACCGGCGGCGGGTATTGTGAAAATCCGGGATGGTTTCGTGGAGAGAGCCAATGTCAAAATCCGACAGCTGCGCCTGGAACCGCCCAAAGGCAACACCGGCGGCCTCTACAATGCGTAAGTCCTTTACGGAATCGTAGGTGACGGAAGGAATATAGTTGGCCATGCGCCAGAAGTTTTTCCCGTCCTGCAGGTAGGTTTTCCGCTGGGCGGTGTGGTGGTAGTGGAGGCAGACCTCCCCCGGGGCCTTTTGCCGGATGTGCTCCGTCACCTTGTCGATATTGTCCATAAGCCCGATAGGATCCCGGAAGGCAAAGGTATTTACGTTCTGGACCAGGTAGGATTTTTTGCTGCCGTCCGCCCGCCGGAAGTTTACTTTATAGGTTTTGTTCACATTGCCGATCTGGATGGGCTCAAAGCCCAGATAGGTATCCGTAATGCGGAAGGCCTCGCAGACCTCACGCAGCTTTTCGTTCAAATCCACAGGAAAATCCTCTCTTGTCTGTTTTTTGTTTCCTACACAATTCATCATTTTATCGCAAGTGATAAAAAGTGTCAACGCAGGAAGAAAAAATGGGGATTCTGTACAAGATTGAGGCGGCGTTTCTGTGAAAATTGACGCAGGCAAATGGGGAGTTGTTGGGGTAAACGGTAGGTACCGGCGGCAAGCTCTTCCCCCCCTCCATGCAGGAGGGGGAAGGAGTTTCTCTGTCAACCCTACAAATCCTTAGTTACCGCTTTCTTTTCCTTTTGTATCTCTCCGAAAAATTCTCCCAAACCCTTGCAATTCTATGGAATACCAGATATAATAGACTGATTCATTATCGATATTCCAATCGGAAGAGGTTTTGACGTGTACTTAAAATCGCTGGAATTGCAGGGCTTTAAATCCTTCCCGGACCGGACCGTTATTCGGTTCGGGGACGACATTACGGCCATTGTGGGGCCCAACGGCTCCGGAAAATCCAATATTTCCGATGCCATCCTCTGGGTGCTGGGAGAGCAGAGCACAAAAACCCTCCGGGGCGCTAAGATGGAGGATGTAATCTTCGGCGGCACTGCCAAGCGGCCTGCCCAGGGCTTTGCGGAGGCTACCCTGACCCTGGATAACAGTGACCGGGCCCTTTCTTACGATGCCGACGAGGTGGTGGTTACCCGGCGCTACTACCGGTCCGGGGACGGGGAATACTACATTAACCGTCAGTCTGCCCGGCTGAAGGACATCCATGAGTTACTCATGGACACCGGCCTGGGCCGGGAGGGGTACTCCAACATCGGCCAGGGCCGGATTGACGAGATTCTGGCCCTGAAATCCGAGGACCGGCGGGAGGTCTTTGAAGAGGCGGCGGGCATCTCCAAATACCGCCACCGGAAGGAAGAGACGGAGCGCCAGCTGGAAAAAACCGAAGACAACCTGATGCGCATCGGGGATAAGGTATCGGAGCTGGAATTGCAGCTGGAGCCTTTGAAAATTCAGTCCGAAAAGGCAAAAAAATATCTGGAAATGAAGGAGGAGCTCCAGGGGGTAGAAGTGGCCGTGTGGCTGGATACCCTGGAAAAGCTGTCGGCGGCGGCCCAAAAGGCGGAGGAGGACTACAGGTCCGCTTCCTTTGTACTGAGCCAGGCCCACGAGGAGCTGGATGGCCTCTACCGGCAGGCCGAGGAGCTGGGTGCCGCCCTCCGGGAAAAGGATCTGCTTTTGGAAACGGCCCGGGGGAAAAACACCTATTATCAGACCACCCACCAGCAGCTGGAAGGCCAGATGGCGGTTCTCCGGGGCAGCCTGGAAAACAATGACGCCAACCTGCAGCGCATTGAAGAGGAGCTGAAGGGTACCGAGGACCGGTCCGGCGGGATTGAAAGCCAGCTGGCCCAGGCCCAGGACCGGATTTGCCAGATCGACCGGGATCTGACGGATGTGCGGGAGGCCATCGAAGAAAGCAGGGGAAAGCTGGCGGAAATGACCGCCTCTGCCCAGGGTCTGTCCCGGCAGTTTTTGGAGCTGCGGGGGAAGGAATCCGGCCTGACGGCGGAAATGGCCGGCTGTGAGGCGGAAATCCGGGCCATCGAGGAAAACCGCGCGGCTGCCCGCCAGCGGCTGGAAGAGCTGGACGGGGACCTTTCCGCCGGACGGCAGCGCCTGGCGGATGCGGACAAGACCCTGGAAGACAGCCGGAAGGCCCTGGAAAAGGCCAGGGAAAAGGTGGCTTCTTCCAACAATGTCCTCTCCGGCCTTGCCCTGCGGCAGAAGGGCCGGAAGGAAAAGCTGGATGCCGCCATGGAGAACCTGCGGGAGCTGACGGCCCAGCTGGACGGGGTCTCCGCCAAGGTCCGTGTGTTCCGGGCCATGGAGCGGGACTTTGAAAGCTACCAGAAATCCGTAAGGATGGTCATGCAGGAAGCCAAGAAGGGCGGGCTCAAAAACATCCACGGCCCGGTCTCCCGGCTCATCTCTACGGAGGATGAATACGCCGTGGCCATTGAGATTGCCCTGGGCGCCGCCATGCAGCAGATTGTGGTGGATACGGAGAGCGACGGCAAGGCGGCCATCGGCTTTTTAAAGCGCACCGGCGGCGGGCGGGCAACCTTTTTGCCCCTGAGCACCGTCACCGGAAAGCGGCTCCAGGAGCCGGGGATTGATGCTTGCCGGGGCTTTGTAGGCATTGCCTCGGACCTTATAAAGTGCGACCCCAGGTACAATGGCATCCTTTGGAATCTGCTGGGCAGGACCGTGATTGTGTCCAACCTGGACGCGGCCATTGCCATGGCCAGGCAGTACCGGAGCAAATTCCGCATTGTCACCCTGGACGGCCAGGTGATGAACAGCGGCGGCTCCATGACCGGCGGCTCCGTCAACAAAGAGGCGGGGATTCTCTCCCGGGCCAACGAGCTGCAGAAGCTGGCCGCCCAGGAGGAGAAGCTTACAAAACAGAAGCAGGAAGCGGAAGCGGAAAGCAAGGAATACCAGCGGCTCTACGACCAGGTGGCCTATGATCTGACCGTGGCCCAGGATGCCCTCCGCCAGGCGGAGGACCAGGTACTGCGGCTCCAGGGCCAGGAGAAGCAGTTTGAAGTAATGGCCGACGCCATCCGGGAGGCGGCCGCCTCCGCCCGGAAGGAGCGGGACAGCCTTCTGGGCCGGGACCGTGCCGACGGAGAAAAGCAGGCGGCGCACCGGGCGAAGGTTCAGGTATACGAAAAGGAGCTGCTGGAGGTCCGGAATCAGCTGAACGCACTGGAAGGCAGCCAGCAGGAGGCCAGGCAGGCCAGCGACGCCATTACGGACCACCTGACCCAATTGCAAACCAGGGAAGCTGCCCTGGCGGCGGAAAAGAACACGGCCCAGTCCCACATGGAGGACCTGAAAGGGCTGCAAAGTGCCATGGAAGGGGACCGGGAGAAAAAGAAATCGCTCATGGACTCCATCCGCCAGGACAACGAGCGCCTGCGCAAGGACCTGGAAGACCTGACTTGCCGGCAGGCGGAAGGGGACCGGCAGGCAGACGCAGCCAATGCGGAAATGCAGGCTCTCTTACAGGCAAGAGCGGATACCGAGGCCCGGAAGACCAGGGCCGAGCGGGAGAGCCAGGAGAAGAACAAGGACCTATTAAACATGGAGCGGGCCTGCGCCCTGCTGGAGCAGAAAAAGGTTACCACCTCCATGGAGGAAAAGCAGATTATCGATAAGCTCTGGGACAGCTACAGCCTGACCCCCAGCACCGCCGCGGAAAAGCGGGGGAATATCGAATCTGCAGCCGCCGGAACCCGGCGCATCGGGGAGCTGAAGCGGAAAATTGCTGCCCTGGGCACCCCCAACCTGGGAGCCATCGATGAGTACGCCCGGGTGGACGAGCGGTACCGGTACCTGACGGGCCAGCGGGACGATGTGCTCACCTCCAAGCGGGAGCTGGAGGCCATCATCCGGGACATTACCAAGGAAATGACCGCCATCTTCGTAGAGGAATTTGCCAAGATCGACAAGCATTTCGGGGAGGTCTTCGGGGAGATGTTCGGCGGCGGCAAGGGCCAGCTCATTCTGGAGGACCCCCAGGAGCCCCTGACCTGCGGCATCGAAATCCGGGTCCAGCCTCCCGGAAAGCAGGTAAAAACCATTACATTGCTCTCCGGCGGCGAGAAGGCGCTGGTGGCGACGGCCTTGTATTTTGCCATTTTAAAGGTACGGCCCACCCCCTTCTGCCTGCTGGACGAAATCGACGCCGCCCTGGACGACCGGAACGTAGACCGGTTTGCCTCCTATCTGCACAACCTGAAAAAGACCCAATTTATCGTCATCACCCACCGCCGGGGCACCATGGAATCGGCCGATGTGCTCTACGGCGTCACCATGCAGGAGCAGGGCGTATCTAAGCTATTGCGGCTGGACCTGAACCAGATGGAGGAGTATCTGGGCATCGGCGAATAAATACAACATACAAGGAGTACTTTTATGGGATTTTTTGACAAGATCAAGCAGGGCCTGACCAAGACCCGGGATGCCCTCAGCGAGAGCTGGAACGAGCTGTTCTCCGAGGACACGGAGCTGGACGATGATTTTTACGACGAGCTGGAGGAAAGCCTGATTCTGGCGGACCTTGGCTGCGAAACCGCAGCCAAGGCCACCCAGAAGCTGCGGAAGGCCGTGGCGGACCAGGACATTACCCGGGCGGACCAGGCCAAGGCCGCCCTGCGGGTGATTCTCACCACCATGGTGGCCGTAGGGGACCCCAACCTGGACCTTTCCACCAAGCCCAGCGTGATTCTGGTCATCGGTGTCAACGGCGTGGGCAAAACCACCACCATCGGCAAAATTGCCAAGCAGCAGGTGGAGGCCGGTAAGAAGGTGCTGCTCATTGCAGGCGATACCTTCCGGGCCGCCGCCGCGGACCAGCTGGAAATCTGGGCCCAGCGCAGCGGGGCGGATATTGTCCGCCAGCATGAGGGGGCGGACCCGGCCTCCGTGGTATACGACGGCATCCAGTCCGCCAAGAATAAAAATGTGGATGTGATCATCATCGATACCGCCGGACGGCTCCACAACAAGCAGAACCTGATGAACGAGCTGGGCAAGATTACCCGCATTGTGGAGCGGGAGCTGCCGGATGCCGCCCGGGAGGTGCTGCTGGTGCTGGACGGCACCACCGGCCAGAACGGCCTCATCCAGGCCAAGCAGTTTAAGGAAATCGCCGGGGTTACCGCCATTGCCGTTACCAAGCTGGACGGCACCGCCAAGGGCGGCATTGTCATCGCCGTGGCCGACCAGCTGAATTTGCCGGTGAAGTTCATCGGCGTAGGCGAAAAAGCCGAGGACCTGATGCCCTTTGTGGCCTGGGACTTTGTGAACGCATTGATATAAATAAGGAGAACCCTATGAAAGTCGTTCTTGCAAGCAAAAACAAGCACAAGCTGGTGGAAATCAGCCAGATTACCAAGAAATTTGATATGGAGCTGGTGCTGGAATCGGACCTGGGGGTAGACATCGACGTGGAGGAAACCGGCACCACCTTTGAGGAGAATTCCTTCCTGAAGGCCAACGCCGTCATGCAGGCCACGGGGCTGCCCGCCCTGGCCGACGATTCCGGCATTGCGGTGGACGCCCTGAATGGGGAGCCGGGCATTTACTCTGCCCGCTACGGCTTTGACGATACTCTGGACGATGCCGGCCGGGTGCGGCTGCTCTTAAAGAATATGGAGAATGTGCCCGACGGCCAGCGGCAGGCGAAGTTTGTCTGCGTCATTACCCTGGTGACCCCGGACGGAAAAACCATCCAGGCCCGGGGAGAGGTCCACGGAGAGGTTCTGCGGGAAACAAGGGGAGAAGGGGGCTTCGGATACGATCCCATCTTCTATTATCCCCCCTTTGGAAAAACATTGGCCCAGGCGGCGCCGGAGGAAAAGAATCAGGTGTCCCATCGGGCAAAGGCGCTGCAGGTATTTTACGAGAAATTAAAGGAGGCAGGCTATGCTGACAAGTAAAGAACGGGCCGAATTCCGGGCCCAGTCCAACGATCTGGATACCACCCTGATGGTGGGCAAGGGGGGCGTGACGGAGAGCGTCATTGCCGAGGCGGAAACCCAGCTTACCGCCAGAGAGCTGGTAAAGGGTAAGGTTTTGGAGGGGGCCCTCATGTCCCCCAGAGAGGTAAGCGACGCCATCTGCCAGGCCACCGGCGCCGAGGGCATTGCCTGCGTGGGCAGCAAGTTCGTCATCTACCGCTTCAGCGAAAAGAAGCAGGCGGAGCGGAACATGACCGGCCGGGCCAAGCGGAAGCCCACCCCCATCAGTAAGTCCGACCCTGTCCGCAAGGGCATCCGTGCCCGCCGCCACGCCGCCAAGCTGGTGCGGGAGCAGCGGAACGCCTTCTTCAAGGAAAAGGCGGTGGAAAAAGCCATCGAGCGGGACCGGGAGAAGCAGCTAAAGAATAAGGAACGGTAAATCCCCACATCATTGCGAGCCGGCGCGCTTTTCTGGCGGTGGTGACTGGAGGAAATCCCCCTGTTTTTTAGAGCGCCAAAGGAGAGCAGCCCCAGGGGAAGGCTAGGAGAGCGTTCCTTTGTCGTATCTCGTTTTTCAGAAATGCACCGTATCTACACTGTCAGATTCCTATGTTATAACATCACGATATAGGAAGGAATGACTTTCAGAAAGGGAGAGAGAAAATGGAAAAAATCGGTATTTTCGGAGGCTCTTTCAACCCGCCCCATCTGGGGCATATCCAGGCGGCACGGTACGCCATAGAGGCATTGAGCTTAGATAAGCTTCTGCTGGTGCCCTCTGGGAAAACGCCCCAAAAGGCGGTTTCCGGCGGCATGGCCACGGGGGAGCAAAGGCTTAAAATGCTTTCCATTGTGGCGGAAAGCAAAATGGAGGTCTGTTCCCTGGAGGTGGACCGGGCCGGGGAAAGCTACACCTGGGATACGGTCCGGGCGCTGCAACAGGAATATCCGGATGCGGAATTTACCCTGCTTCTGGGCACCGATATGTTCCTGAAATTCCATGAGTGGAAGGATGCGGAAAAAATCGCGGGGTGCGTCACCCTGGCTGCCCTGCGCCGGGGGGAGAAGAAGGAAGCCCAGGCCATTGCCGATACGGCCAGGGCCCTGACGGACCGGGGGGCCAGGGTGCGGCTGCTGGAAAATCCGGTGTTGCCCATTTCCTCTACCCAGGTCCGCAGGCTGCTGGCCTTTGAAGGGGCCGGGGACTTTGTGCCCGGGGCGCTTTTGGACTATATCCGAAAAGAAGGGCTCTACTATGTGGGCCGGGACCTGAAGCACCTGCCCATGGAGGAGCTCCAAAAGGTGGTTGTGGACCTGCTGAACCCCAACCGGGTCCGCCATGTGCTGGGCTGCCGGGATACGGCGGTGGCTCTGGCGGAAAAATGGGGGGCAGACCCGGTGGATGCCGGGCGGGCAGGGCTGCTGCACGATATTACCAAGGCTCTGGACGGCCCCCTGCAATTGACTTTGTGCGGGGCCTATGGTAAACTGTTGGATGATTTTTCCAGGAAGTATCCCAAAACCCTCCATGCCCTCACAGGCAGCCTGGTGGCGGAGCGGATTTTTGGAGAAAACAGGGCCGTGGTCTCCGCCATCGAGTCCCATACCACGGGCAAGGCCAATATGAACCTGCTGGAAACCATTATTTATGTTGCGGACTATATGGAGCCCAACCGGGATTTCCCCGGGGTAGAGGCGCTCCGGACCCTGGCCTTTGCCGATATCCGGGGGGCCTTAAAGCTGGGCCTGGAGATGACCATGGAGCACCTGAAGGATCAGGGCTGCGAAATCTCCCCCGCCTCCCGGGACGCTCTTTTATATTTGAACCAGAAAGGATAATCGAATGCTTACACCCAAAGAAATTGCCTACGAGGTTACCAAGGCCCTGGACGCCAAGAAGGGCCAGGACATTCAGCTGCTGAAGATCGACAAGGTCAGCGCCCTGGCTGACTACTTCCTCATCTGCACCGGTACCTCCAACACCCACGTTAAAACCCTTTGCGACTACGCCGAGTACACCCTGGAGCAGCTGGGCGAGCCCATGCTGGGCCGGGAGGGCCACCGGGGCAACTCCTGGGAGCTTCTGGACTTCGGCACCATCGTGGTCCATGTGTTTACCGAGGAAGCCCGTCAGTTTTACGCTCTGGAGCGCCTGTGGGCCGATGCGGAGAAAATTGATCTGAAAGATATTATTGTAGAAGAGAATTAAATAGATTGGGGTTTTACTGCCATGAATTACGAATTTGCAAAAATCGAAGCCAAGTGGCACAAATACTGGGAGGAGCACGATACTTTCCATACTGATGTGTGGGATTTTTCCAAGCCCAAGTACTATGTGCTGGATATGTTCCCGTACCCCTCCGGTGTGGGCCTCCACGCCGGCCATCCCGAGGGCTATACCGCTACGGACATCATGTCCCGGATGAAGCGGATGCAGGGCTACAACGTGCTGCATCCCATGGGATATGATTCCTTCGGCCTGCCTGCCGAGCAGTACGCCGTCAACACCGGCCACCATCCCGAGGGCTTTACCCAGGAGAACATCAAAACCTTCTCCAAGCAGCTGAAGGAGCTGGGCTTTGACTACGACTGGTCCAAGATGGTGGCTACCTCCGATCCCAGCTTCTATAAGTGGACCCAGTGGATCTTCAAGAAGCTCTACGAGGCGGGCTATGCCAAGCGGATCGAAATGCCGGTAAACTGGTGTGAGGAGCTGGGTACCGTGCTCAGCAACGACGAGGTCATCGACGGCAAGTCCGAGCGGGGCGGATACCCTGTGGTCAAGAAGAACATGATGCAGTGGGTCATTGATCAGCCTGCCTTTGCCGAAAAGCTGCTGGAGGGCCTGAACGAGATCGACTGGCCCGAATCCACCAAGGAGATCCAGCGGAACTGGATCGGCAAATCCACCGGCGTAGAGGTGGACTTCCAGCTGGTGGGCGGCGGCAAGTTCTCCATCTACACCACCTGTATCGAAACCATCTACGGCATTACTTTTATGGTCCTGGCTCCCGACGGCAAGATCGTTCAGGACCTGATGGACCGGATCGAAAATAAGGAAGAGGTCCGGGCCTACATCGACGAGACCGTCAAGAAGAGCGATATGGACCGTACCGAGCTGAACAAGGGCAAGACCGGCTGCCGCCTGCAGGGCGTGTATGCCGTGAACCCGGTCAACGGCAAGCAGGTCCCCGTGTTCATCGGCGACTTCGTGCTGGCCAACTACGGCACCGGCGCCGTTATGGCCGTGCCCAGCCACGACCAGCGTGACTTTGAGTATGCCATTGCCCACAAGATCCCCATGATTCAGGTGATTGAGGGCCGGGATGTTTCCGAATGCGCCTTTGAAAAGCAGGATTACCTGGGCAAGGGCTGCCGTCTTGTGAATTCCGAGGAGTTTACCGGCCTGACGGTGGAGGAGGCCAAGGAAGCCATCACCCAGAAGCTGGAGAAAATGGGCGTGGCCCGGAGAAAGGTCAACTACCACTTCCGGGAGTGGATTTTCGCCCGCCAGCGCTACTGGGGCGAGCCGGTGCCCTGCGTATATACCCAGGACGGCAAAATTTACTTTGTTCCCGATGAGGAACTGCCTGTAATCCTGCCGGAGCTGGAGGACTACAAGGGCAAGAACGGCCAGGCCCCCCTGGAGAATGCCATTGAGTGGAAGCAGTACGATCACAACGGAATCAAGGGCACCCGGGAAACCTCTACCATGCCCGGTTCCGCCGGTTCTTCCTGGTACTATATGCGCTATATCGACCCCAAGAACGACAAGGAGTTCTGCAACCAGGAGCTGCTGAAGCACTGGATGCCCGTGGACCTGTATGTGGGCGGCCCGGAGCACGCTGTGGGCCACCTGATGTATTCCCGAATCTGGAACCGGTTCCTGTACGACCAGGGCCTGTCTCCCGTGAAGGAGCCTTTCCAGAAGCTGGTCCACCAGGGTATGATCCTGGGTGAGAACGGTATCAAGATGGGCAAGCGCTACCCCGAGTTTGTGGTGAACCCCAGCGATGTGGTCCGGGAGTACGGTGCGGATACGCTGCGGCTGTATGAGATGTTCATGGGACCTCTGGAAGTTTCCAAGCCCTGGTCTACCCAGGGTGTAGCCGGTGCCAAGAAGTTCATCAATCGGGTGTGGAACTTCTTTACCGAGCCCAAGAACATTACGGATACCGACGACGGCAAGTTAACCAAGATCTATCACCAGACCGTGAAGAAGGTCACCTCTGACTTTGAGTCCCTGGGCTTTAATACCGCCATTGCCCAGATGATGGTCTTCGTCAACGAGGTCTATAAAAACGGCACCTGCCCCAGGCAGTACGCCGAGGGCTTTATCAAGATGCTCTCCTGCATCACCCCCCACGTTGGCGAGGAGATGTGGCAGCTCCTGGGCCATGACAAGACCGTTGCCTTTGAGCCCTGGCCCGCCTACGACGAGGCAAAGTGCAAGGATCATGAGGTTACCATGGCCGTTCAGGTCAACGGCAAGCTCCGCGGCACCGTGCTGATGGATGCGGACCTGGATAACGATACCGTGGTAAAGAATGCCCTGGCCAACGAAAAGATCGCAGCCTTCCTGGAAAAGCTGGGCGGCAATGTGGTCAAGACCATCGTGGTCAAGAACAAGCTGGTCAACCTGATCGTAAAGTAATTTTCTTTTCTGCCCTCCCGGAGGAGAGGGCAGAAGAAAATGAAAAAATTCGAAAAACCAAGAAATTCTTCTTGACAAATGGCTGACTATCCAATATAATAATCTAGCCGTATGGCCCTGAAAGCATCCAGGAACGAGCCGGATGCGTCGGAGGGAGGGAAAACAATGTCTGAAATTCGCGTAAAGGAAAACGAGTCTCTGGAGAGCGCTCTGCGCCGGTTTAAGCGCAGCTGTGCCAAGGAGGGCGTTATCGCCGAAGTTAAGAAGCGCGAGCATTACGTCAGCCCCAGCCTGAAGCGTAAGCAGAAGTCCGAAGCTGCCCGTAAGAACAAGAGAAAGTTCTACTAATATCCCTCTTGAATCGTGCATCTGCATCCCCCGAAGAGTTCTTCGGGGGGTGTTTTTGTCGTGTGAGAAAAGAAAGCGCTAAATAAGGATTTGTAGGGTTGACAGAGAAACTCCTTCCCCCTCCATGCAGGAGGGGGGAAGAGCTTGCCGCCGGTACCTACCGTTTACCCCGTCAAATCCCCATTTGCCACCGCCTTCATCGAGAACACCATGTTGACAACCTAAAAGAAAGATATATACTATAAACAGATGCGGAGGTGGTTGATGTGTGCAAGGCAGTGGAAGAAATGCTGAAGGAAAAACAGACAGAAGGCCGAGCAGAAGGCCGAGCAGAGGGCCGGGCGGAAGGCCATGCCGAAGGCATTTTAGAGACCTTATCGGGCCTGGTATGGGATGGACTTATAAGCATCCAGACTGCGGCGGCTAGAGCAAACATGAGCCAGAGTGAATTTGAAGCCGTGATGAAAAAATACGCCACATAAAAATTACCCCCATATCTTCCGGTTCCGGAAGATATGGGGGATGCTTTATAAGCGGCAAGCTTACTCCAGGCTCAAATGGTTCTTTTCCAGTCCCTTCCGGATGGCAAGGCCCAGGACGGGGGCAAAGAGGATGGCGACCACGGCGTTGAAGACGGTGGCGGGGATCCTGGTGACAACGCCAACCATAGCGGCGGCGGGGGCCAGGCCGCCGGCCAGGAGGCCGGTGAGGAAGCTCTTGCCCAGGTACAGCAGGGCGTAGGTGATGGCGGCGGCGACGGTGGCGACCAGAGCCTTGGTGTAGCCCCAATCCTTGGTGCCCTTCCAGGCGATGAGACCGGCTACCAGGCCGTAAGCACCTTTGGTCAGGAAGGTGATCCAGCTCTCCCGGATGTAGTTGGACAGGATGTCAAAGATGAAGGAGCCCAGGCCTGCGGCCAGGCCGCCGTACCAGGGGCCAAGCAGGAGCCCGGACAGAGCGCAGAAGATGTTGCCCAGATGGAATGCGGTGGTACCGCCGATGGATACGGGCAGCTGGATCCGCAGAGCGGAGCCCACGGCGGTCAACGCGGCCAGAAGTGCGGTGAGAACCAGCTTTTTGGTGGTGATTTTGGATTCTGTTTTCATTTTCCATTCCTCCCTGGAAGTTGTTGGGGCTATTATAGCAGATACTGGCCACAAAAAAAGTATCAGAATAGAATTGAAAAATAGGGCCAGATGAAAACAAAATGATAAAGATACAGTCGGGAAAGCGCTGTACAAGCCTATCCAAAGATGCTATAATACTTTATAGAAGGAAACCCAATACTAAAAATAAGAAGGGGAACATTATGAGACTGATTCGCGCCAAAGATTATGCAGACGTCAGCCGGAAGGCTGCCAACATCATTGCCGCTCAGGTCCAGCTGAAGCCCAACTGCGTCCTGGGTCTGGCCACCGGCTCCAGCCCTGTGGGCACCTACAAGGAGCTCATCGCCAAGTATGAGTCCGGGGATCTGGACTTCTCCCAGGTGCACACCGTGAACCTGGACGAGTATGTGGGCCTGACGAAGGACCACGACCAGAGCTATGCCTATTTTATGCGCACCAACCTCTTCGACCATGTGAACATCGACCAGAACAACTGCAACATCCCCAACGGCATGAACCCCGACGCCGAGGCCGAGTGCGCCCGGTATGACGCCGTCATCGATGCCTTCGGCGGTGCGGACCTGCAGCTGCTGGGCCTGGGCCCCAACGGCCACATCGGCTTCAACGAGCCTGCGGATGCCTTTGTGAAGAACACCAACAAGGTGCAGCTGACCAAGGCCACCATCGACGCCAACGCCCGGTTCTTTGCCACCCGGGAGGATGTGCCCAAGTACGCCTACACCATGGGCATCGGCGGCATCATGAAGGCCAAGCGGGTTCTGCTGGTAGTCAACGGCAAGAACAAGGCCCAGGCCGTGAAGGACTGCTTCTTCGGACCCATCAAGCCCCAGGCTCCCGGCTCCATCCTGCAGCTGCATCCGGACTTTACCCTGGTTGCGGACGAGGATGCTTTGTCCCTTGTAAAGGATCTGCTGTAAATAAAATTGTACCCGTGCCGTTTCTCCCTTTGGCAGGAGAGCGGCACGGGCTTTTTTGCTTTAAAGAGAGGGGACGGGGATTTGGCAAATTAGACCGGTACCATTTGATATAGGCTGGTACGGCCCTTTGACGCTGGACCCTCCGGGGGATTCTTTCTTGTGCCGCCAAGAAAGAACGAAAGAATGCGGCTCAAGGGAGGGCATTGAAGTCTCGCTCCCACTCAAAGCCATCCCCCCTTGAGAATCCCCCCCGGCGGCACATTCAACGTACTACTCAAAGCCATACCTTGAAAGGGTAAAAATACACAGTGCTTGTAACAAGCTTTTGGCCTTTTGCGTTGTTCCAACCGGCCGGGCCCCTAGAAATAAGATTTGGTCCGTTGCGTATTTCCAGTTGGCTGAAACATTATTACCAATCTTATCATTATCCGACTTTTCAGACACGGTTTTGAGCTGTTCGTTGAATGTGCCGCCGGTAGGGGGTTCTTAGGGGCGGTGCGTCGCGCAGCGAATCTAATAAACGATTGCCGGGGGCAATCGCTCCTTAGTTTGGGGAGGCGGCTTCGAATGGGAGTGAGACTTCAGCGCTCCCCCCTAAGGCTGCTCCTTATCGATTTTCTTGCAGAAGCAAGAAAACCGCCCCCGGAGGGACCAGCGCCCACGGGCTATATGGCCTATAGCAAATGGTATCCGTGGCAAGTATGGAATAAACCGGTCCGTCAATTTCCCATTTGCCGGTACAACGCAGGGATAAAAACTCCCCCATCCAACTTTGGATGGGGGAAATCTTATTCCGGGTCGGAAACATAGGCGTAGGGCGCCTGGGTTTCCGGGGCCCGGTTTTCGTGCTTTTCGTAGTAGCCGATGAGGTTCCCGGCACCGTCCCGCAGGGCGATGACATAGATGTCGGAATTATCCTTGCTGTGGTGGGAGGTATATACCCGGTTGTTTTTGGGGCTTTGCCGGAACCAGGCTATGATTTCCTCAATGGCCTTTTGGGAGGCGGCGTTGTGGCAGTCCAGGAGGCTCTTGCCGAGGAGGGAAGTGCCGCCGTACTTGCGGTAGCGCTTTTGGGCGCTGGGGTTCATGTAGAGGACGGTGTGGTCCAGACCGCACAGCACCACGGGGGCACGGTCTTCTTCCAGGATGCTTTTGAAAAAGGAAGTCAGTTCCATATGTTCTCCTTAGGCGGCGTTCTGGGCCTGGGCCAGGTAGTTGTCTTCCCGTTCCTGCTTCTGCTGGGCCAGATACTCTTTGGATTTGTTCAGGCCTTCGGAGACAATGGCGTCGGTGCGGTCGTAGGAGCGCTGGGCGTTGTTAAAGTCGTTGTCGCTCATGTTGTAGTCCACCTGCCATTCATCCCGTTTGCTGTTATCCAGGGGGACAATGTTATACTGCCGGGAGCCGGAGTTGCTGTTCATGTACACCCAGGTGGGGGTCAGGTTCACATCCTCCAGGTATACGGTGCCGTCGGAATACTTGGAGAAGGTGACGGAGAACAGGACTCCGTCCTCCGTGTGGGCGGTGCTGATGGAGGAAATGGCCCCCTGGCGCTGGTTGGACACGGCGTTGCCCATGGAGTAGAGGATGACGGTCTTGTGGTCCGGGTCCGCGGTGGAGGTCAGCAGGTCCATGGGCTGAACCACATGGGGGTGGCCGCCGATGATTACATCCAGCCCCAGGTCACACAGCTGCTGGGCCATATCGATCTGGGTCTGGTTGGGGGTCAGCTGGTACTCGGTGCCCCAGTGGATGTACAATACCGTTGCTTCCGCCCCGGCGTCCTTCATCTCCTGCAGGTACCCTTCCAGCTCGGTGTAGAAGCCCGGGAGATTGTTGTAGGTGAAGAAGTTGCACAGCCCCGCCTCCTTGATGGCGGCGTTGCCGTTGAGCTGGGGGCCTCCGTTGGAGCCCACGCCGGTGGCGTAGGTATAGCAGATCATGCCCACCTTAATATCGTTGATGTCTACGATGGTCCATTTCTGCTCGTCGGCGGTCAGGTAGGTGCCCAGGGTCTCCAGGCCCGCCCCTCTTACGACTTCCAGGGTCCGCTTGTAGCCCACCAGGGTGGTATCGTAGCTGTGGTTGTTGGCGGTTAAGAGCATATCAAAGCCCGCTTCCTTGGCCGCGGTTACAATGGCATCCGGGGAGTTGAAATTGGGGAAGCCGGCGTAATTGTAGCCGTTGTCGGTGCCGGCCAGGGTGGTTTCCAGGTTGGCTACGGCGTAGTCCGCGGCCTTCAGGTCGTCGGTGATGTAGCGGAAGATGGAGTTAAAGTCGTACCCGCTGCCGGAAGCGCCGGAGGAAATCACCGGCATATGCATCAGAATATCGCCGGTGGATACGATGGTGGCTGTGGAAACAACGTGCTCCGGCTCCGGCATGGTGGTGGGGGGGGCGGTGGTTTCCGTGGCCAGGGTAGGCAGCTCCTCCGGCTCCGTAACCGGAACCGTGGGCTCGTCGGCGGGCTGGGATACGGATGCCGAGGGGAGGTTCAGGCACAGGGCAATGACGGCGGTGTCTGCCACCAATAGAACGAGAATCAGGGCAACCAGAATGCCGACAACGGCAGAGCCCCGGCGGTTGTTACGAATTTTGGACATGAATGGTTCTCCTTACGCGGCTGCAGCTGTGGTATCGGCAGTGGTTTCGGTGGGTTCGGGTTCCGGCTCCTGGGGCTGGAGGCCCTGCCGGACCTTGGTCAGGCTCTGGGCAATGATCTGGTTGGTCCGGTTTAAGGATGCCTTGGCGGAAAGCAGCTGGCTGTCCGTCAGGTTAAATTGGGATGCCCAGGTATCCGTCTGCGACCCATCCAGGGGCAGAATGTTGTATTCCGTCTTGCCGGTGCTGCCGTTCATATTCACCCAAGTGGGGAGAACCTGCGCGGCGTCCAGCCTGACGGTGCCGTCTTGGTACTTGCCGAAGGTCAGGGTATAGAGCACGCCGTCCTCGGTTTCGCCGGTATTCCGGGTTTGCATCTCCTCCTTGCGCTGGTTGGATACTGCGTTGCCCATAGAGTAAAGAACCACGGTCTGGTGCTCCGGGTCCGTGGTGGAGGTCAGCAGGTCCATGGGTTCCACCACATGGGGGTGGCCGCCGACGATGGCATCGATGCCAAGGTCACAGATGGCCTGGGCCATAGCAGTCTGGTTGCTGTCGGGGCCCAGGGCGTACTCCGTGCCCCAGTGGATAAACAGAACGGTGGCTTCCACCCCGGCGGCCTTCATTTCCGTCAGGTGGCCCTGGAGCTCCTGGTAGAATTCCGGCAGCTTATCGTAGGTAAAGTAGTTGAGGATGTCCTTTTCCGGCATCTCGTTGTAGTTGAGCACCGGGTTGCCGCTGGGATTATAGCCGTCGGAATAGGTGTAGCACATCAGGCCCAGCTTAATGCCGTTTACCTCGATGGCGGTCCACTTCTGCTCGTCGGCGGTGAGGTAAGTGCCCAGGGTCTCCAGGCCCTTTTCCCGGACGACCTCCAATGTCCGCTTGTAGCCCACAATACCGGTATCCAGGCTGTGGTTGTTGGCGGTTAGGAGCATATCGAAGCCTGCCTCTTTAGCGCTGTCCACCAGGGCGTCGGGGCAGTTGAACTTGGGGTTGCCGGAGTAGGCGTAGCCCTTGTCCGTGCCGCAGAGGGTGGTTTCCAGGTTGGCAATGGCGTAGTCCGCATTTTGCACATAGGGGGTAATGTAGCGGAAGATAGAGGTGTAGTCGTAGCTGCCGTCCTCCTGCTTGCCGGAGTCGATGACCTTTTTGTGCATCAATAGGTCTCCGGTAGCCAGGATAGTGGCGGTGGATACCGGCTCGTCCGGGCCCTTGGTTTCCTCCGGCTGGGTGGTCTCCTCTGCGGTTTCCGTGGGGGAATCCGCCGGGAGCTCCGGTTTCCCTGCCCGGGTGCAGGCCACGATAACGCAGATGTCCGCAATCAGCAGAACGGCAATGAGAACAGATAAAAATATAATGATTGTGTTGCTTTTCTGAGGATTGGCCATAGGTTCCTCCCTTATGTATCCAGTAGATACCGGACTTCGTTGACGATTTCCCCGCCGCTGACATAGATCCGGGGAACCCGCCTGCTGATGCCGCAGACGAATTCGTAGTTAAAGCTGTCCGCCGCGGCGGCAATTTCCTCTACGGTGATTCTTGCGCTGCCGCTCTGGCCGATGAGCGTTACGGTATCCTCCAGCTTGGTTTCCGGGATGTCCGTCACATCTACCATCAGCTGGTCCATGCAGACCCGGCCTAAGATGGGGGCCTTTTTGCCGTGGATGAGCACATAAAACCTGCCGGAAAGGCTCCTCCGGTAGCCGTCGGCGTAGCCTACGGGGACGGTGGCTACCATGGTGGGCCGGGTGGTGGTGTAGGTGCCGCCGTAGCTGATTTCCCGCCCGGCTTCCAACAGCTTCAGGTGGGTGATGCGGCAGCGCCAGCTCAGCGCCGGAGTCAGGGACAGAAGACTCCGGTCTACCTCGTCGCTGGGGTACAGGCCGTAGGTAATGATGCCGGAGCGGACCATTTCGCAGGGATGGCGGAAGTTCATGATTCCGGCGGAGTTATCCAGGTGGCGGATGGGAATTTCCACCCCACGGTCGCGCAGCATCCGGTCAAAACGGTAGAACAGCTCCGCCTGCTTCTGGGAGCGGGTCAGATCGTAACTGTCCGCCGTGGCGAAATGGGTAAAGAGGCCTTCGGCCAGGAGTCCGGGCAAATGGGCGATCCGGGCGCACTGGTCCGCCGCCGCGGAGGTGGCCTGGAAGCCGATGCGGCTCATGCCGGTATCCAATGCAAAATGGAAGGGTGCCTTGGTCACCCCCAGCTCCACCGCCGCCTGGGACAGGGCCAGGGCATCCTCGTAGTGGAAAATGGAGGGCCGGATGCCGTACCGGATGGCCGTAGGGAAGGCGGATACCGGGGTGTAGCCCAGAATCAGAATGGGGGTTTCCAGCCCCGCCCGCCGGAGCTCCATGGCCTCCAGCATGGAGCTGACCCCAAAAAAGGCGCATTTCTCCTGCAAAAGACGGGCCACCTGAATGGCCCCATGGCCGTAGGCATCGGCCTTGATAATGCCCATCACGGGAAGGCCGGTCTTTTCCTTTACCGCGTCTATATTTTTCCCAATGGCATCCAGGTCGATGACCACCTGGGTATTGTCGTAATTCAAGCAAATCAACTCATTTCCGTAAATTCTATCCTATTTTATCACTTTTCCTGGGAAATGTAAACCGTCTGAAGGAGAATTTAAGAAATGGACAAATTTGCAGCGTTTTTTGGGGCGGAAAAGGGCGGCTTGACATTTGGGGAGGGCGTGGTATGATTTCAATGCCATATTCTCAACTGTATTCGGAGGTCCCACCATGGAAAAACGAGACAACTACGCCATCCAGTCCGCCCATGCCCGGAGGCTGTTTTTAAGCTACGACCAGGAAGGGCTCATTCAAAAGCTGCATCTGGCCTTTGACGGGGCCTGGCTGTATACTTCCTTTTTCGGCACCCCCTACCGCATTTGCAGGGCCACCGGGGATATGGAGCGGCAGGAGGGGAGCACCTGGGTTCCGGCCAACGGCTTTAACGAGGTGCTTACCCTGATGGACCTGGTCTGCGACAGCAGGGAGGACCGGCGTCTTTCCGGAAGGCTAAAAAATATGTCGGACTTCGGCAGCCAGATCCACCGGAATCTGCTGGAAGAAAGCCGGGACCCCTTCGCGGAAGCAATCCAGCAAAATTCCCGGGCCTTTGCGCGGGCCTGCCTGGCCCTGGGCGGCAAGGAACGGAAGGGGGCGGACCTGGGCTTTGACGTCCCGGTATTCGAGGACCTGTGCATCACCATCCTCTTCTGGGAGGGCGACGAGGACTTTGCCCCCAGAGTGCGGTATCTGTGGGATGAGAATGCATTGGAATACCTGAAGTACGAGACCATGTATTATGCGGTGGAGTATCTGAAGGAAAGGCTGGCGTCCCAAATGGGGCGGTGAAAATTGCGATTGCAGGCGGTTCTGTGTCCGCAAATAGGGATTTGTGGGGTTGACAGAGAAACTCCTTCCCCCTCCATGCAGGAGGGGGGAAGAGCTTGCCTTCGGTACCTACCGTTTACCCTGCCAAATTCCCATTTGTCGATGTGGCCCTTTTCGCATTTTCTCCAAAAGTGCGCCATATTCTTTGTATAATTCTCCCATTGCCGGAAAGGCGGCATCATGGTATAGTCAGGATGTAAAGAGGAAGACCCAATAAACTGGGCTCCGGGAGGCGCTTCCAAAAGTTCCGATTATGATAGAGTCCAAGAATTGCCGATTGAGACTGTGAAACAAAAACTGTGTTCCGGAAACAGAAAGCTGGAGCGTGCTTCCCACGATTCTGCAGAAAGCGAGGTTAACCAAGGATGTTAGATAATAAGACAGAACAGCTTTGACCCCTGGCGGAAGGAAAGGTTGCCGCCAGGGGTCAAAGTGTTTTTTATTCGGGTTTTCCAAAGGTCATGGCCAGCAAAAAGGGCAGGGTACAGAAGACGCTGTAGGCGTAGCGGAATTCAGAGTACACCGGGGTGGCGATGAGAAGCGTGGCAATAACCGAAAGGGCGGGAACGGGCAGGAACATCCTGGCCCGTTTTTTTTGCGCAATGGCCGCATAGAGGCACAGCAGCAGCAGCCAGCTCCCCAGGCCGATGGACAGGGTCAGCTGCAGGGGCGGGCAATTTTCAAAGAGCCCTTCGTAGGCGGTAAAGAGACTGTAGGCGGCCTTGCTGGGGGGCGCCGTTTGAATCCCCAGGTCGTTATCGAAGGGGGCGGGGAAGTGCCAGTAGCGGTAGCCCCCGTTCCAGTAGCCCTTGGTCTGGTCCACCCAGCCCTGGAGCATTTTCAGGGGGTATTTCCGGAGCAGCTCCAGCAGGCCGCGGTCCAGCCCTTGCGGCCGGTGAACCGGTAGACGCTGGCCACGCCGTAGGCAAAGCAGCCGGACATCAGCAGAATGTGCCAAAAGAGGAAAAAGCCCCCGGCCAGCAGCACCGCCCCTATAAGCCGGTAGTACCGGCTGGCCGGCCGCAGGGTTTGGCCATAGGGATCCAGAAGGGTGCCGTTGGCCAAAAGAACGCAGCAGGACAGCACAAGGGCAAAGGCTCCGGCTCAGCCCCGTTCCCACCCGGAAAAGCGCCGGTTCCGGTTTTGCAGCCAGGCGGCAAGCCCCAGCAGCGCCACGGCCAGATATACAATAAAAAAGCCGTCCGTATTCCGTAAAAAGAAAACCCCAAAAATGCCTGCGCCGACCCCCAAAAGGGAGATCAGCGCAGATAGATGTTTTTTGCCCATAGAAAGCCGCTTACTTTCCCTGCCGCTGCTGGGTGTTGGTCCGGATCAGGGTCAGCTCAAAGGACTGCCGGTTCTGCTGCCGGATGGTTTCCAGAATCAGGCCGGAGAACAGGGACTGGAGCCCGGCGATGAAGGTAAATCCGCAGACGATCAGAGTGGGGAAGTTGGGCACCAGCCCGGTAAGAGCATAGGTGTTCAGCACCGGGATGAAGAAAATCAGGGACAGGGCAAAGAGAATCAGGCTGATGGAGCCAAAGAAGCCCAGGGGCTTATAAACCCTATACAGCTTGGCAATGGTCCGGAGCACTTTAAAGCCGTCGGAATAGGTGTTCAGCTTGGATACGGAACCCTCCGGCCGGTCCCGGTAGTCGATGATCACGTTTTCCAGGTGCATATTGTTCATGACGGCGTGGATGCTCATTTCCGTTTCGATTTCAAAGCCCTTGGAGATGACGGGGAAGGTCTTGACGAACTGATAGCTGAAGGCCCGGTAGCCCGTCATAATGTCCTTGATGTTGTTCCGGAACAGCAGCTGGATGCTGCCCCGCACCAGGCGGTTGCCCAGGTTATGGAAGGGACGGGTGTTCTCTGTAAAATAAGTAGAGGACAGGCGGTCGCCTACCACCATATCGGCCTGCCGCTGCAGCACCTTGTCCGCCATTTCCCGGGCGCTTTCGGCGGGGTAGGTGTCGTCGCCGTCGGCCATGATGTAGCACTCCGCGTCAATCTCCCGGAACATCCGGCGGATGACATTGCCCTTGCCCTGCATATATTCGTTGCGGACAACGGCCCCGGCCTTTTCGGCCAGCTCCGCGGTGCGGTCGGTGGAGTTGTTGTTGTAAACGTAGATTGTGGCCTCCGGCAGCACCCGACGGAAGTCGGATACCACCTTTTCGACGGTTTTTTCTTCGTTGTAGCAGGGAATCAGAACTGCGATTTTATCCATGGTTTGTGCCTCCTGTTTTTTCCAGGGAAGAGCCAAAAAGGCTCAGGACCGCAAAAACGGTGACGGTCAGGTCCCGGTAAGTCATCCAATAGTGAACGGAAGAGTGATTTTGCAGCACCAGATACCAGCCAAAGGGTACCAGGGCCAGCAGCGCCAGGGAAAGAAGACTGCTGTTTGGCCGGAGCCGATATTTTTTGGACAGCAGCAGCCCCAGCAGAAGGACGGCCAGCAGCCCGAAGAGCGCCAGGTAGCCGGGGGTCAGGTACACCCCCAGATTTTTGGCCAGCACCTGGGAAAAGCCGGTGGCGCCGGCCCCCTCGGCGGCGGTTACCTCCGTACCGGCGCGATACCGGGCGGTTTCCAGAGCGTCCGCAAGAATGTTCCGGCCGGTGAGCAGGGAGCCAATCAGCCACTTCCCGCTCCACATCCCGCCGTAGCCCAGGCCCCAGCAGAAGCCGGAAGCCACGGTGGACCGGAGCTTCTCCCCGGCGGACCGGCCGGAAACGAGAATTTCCGTTCCCAGGCAAAGGCCCAGGGCCGCTACGGGGTAGGTGAGAAAATCAAAGAAGGCGGTGCATATGCCCAAAAGCAGATAGAGCACCCAGCCCCGCTGCCTGGAGAAGCTGTCAAACCGCAGCTCGACGAGGGAGAAGATCAGCATCAACAGATAGATGCTGGAATACTGCATACTCATGGCCGTGGATACCGGGTTCAGGCACACAATGGCCGCCCCCAGGGGGAGCACCAGCTTCGCACCCCCCTTTTGCCAGGCGCAAATAAGCAGCATGGCGGCCAGGCCCCACTGGACCAGCATCAGAAACATCCGGATGTCCGACAGGTTAAAAAAGAGGAGCAGGGGCTTTAAAAACAGCAGATACCCGTGCCAGTACCGGCCGTAGCTTTCCGCCTCCCCGTTCCGGGCGCCGTAGACATAGTTGATAAGGGCGTTCCCCGGGGACAGCCGGGCCTTGGGGAAATTCATCCGCCGGTTCAGCATGGCCTCCGTCAGAGGGCTGTCCGAGCCGGAATAAACGGCGGTTTGGAGCATGATGTTGTCCGTAAACCCGTCCAGCCGGGTCCCCGCATAGCCGGGGGCCCAGGTGAAGCTGCCCCCCTCGGTATCGATGGTATCCACGCTTTCGGCCACATTGGTCAGCATCCGCCCGGTGGGGAGGCTGTAAACGCCGGTCATCAGGGCGGTGCCCAGCAAAATCGCCGCCAGCAGCACAGACAGGGCGGTGAGGGTGTTTCGCAAAATCGTTTTGTATTTCAATGGAAGGACACGGCCTTTCTTCTTTTTTGAACATTATAGCATAGCTCGGGGGAAATTACTACAACAAAACCCAAAGTTTTCGACAAAAGAAGACGGCGGGAGGATAGCCCAACAAATCCTTATTTATCCCCGTCTCACCACCGTCAGTACGGAGCCGAAGTAGCCCTGGCTTGTAAGGAACGCCGGTAAGCTCTCCCCCAGGCTGTCCGGGCCCTGGGAATTGGAGTAGGTGTTGTACCCAACAAACCGTGTTCCGTCCCATCGCAGCGCCGCAAAATGGGCGCCGAACCTGACCCCCTTGCGCCAGTAGTAAAAGAGAATGGCCCCGTCTGATTTTTTGACCAGGTCATCGTATTTTTGGGGGTCCGAGGTGCTGTCCACCCGGTACTTCATTTTTTTCAGCAGCATGGCGGGGCCCAGGCACAGGGTCCCGAAGGTGCCGTGGAGCAGGGGGAGCTGGTGCTCCAGGGCGGAAATCAGCTCTTCCGGCCTGGGCTCTTCCCCAAAGAGCACCAGAAGGTTGTATACGGCAATCCACCCGCAGCCGGTTTTGGCGGAGGGCCGGAGGCCGTAGCGCCATTGGTCCTTGGGGATCCGGGTCTGGTTGCAGATAAGCTCAGCCATCCAAAGGGTGCTCCTTTATAAAGTCGTCCAGGATTCCGGCGGCGATGGATACCATCTGGGCGCAGGGCCGGGTTTTGTAGAATTCCGCCGTCCGGGGGGTGGGGTTGGGATCGGAGGGGGGATTTTTTAAAATCTCCCGGCAGACGATGCTGCCGGCCTGCTCCCGGAACTGCCCGGCAAGCAGCTGTACATTTTGGTAGTGCTCCCGCTTTACCCGGTCGTTTCCCGGCTCGCTGTAGCCGTAGAGGAGGCCCAGAACCATCAGCATCCCGCTGACGGCCCCGCAGACCTCCCGCATCCGCCCCATGCCCCCGCCGAAGGAAGAGGCCATTCCGGCGGAAAAATCCCTGTCCAGGCCGGTCACATCGGAAAAAGCCACGACGACTGCCTGGGCGCAGTTATAGCCGCCGCAAAAAAGCCGGGCTGCCAGTTCTTGATGGTCCATGGTGTACCTCCTTGCTCGATGGAGCCATTATACCACGGCTGCCCCCGCTGCGCAACAGCATAAAAAAACCGCAGCCCGGAAAAACAGGCTGCGGTGTAAAAGGCGGGATCCCTTACTTCTGTGCCCGGCTGCCGAAGTTGACCACGGCGGTATCGCCCTGATGGTTGGTACCGAACTCATAATCCTTGCCGGGGAGGACGGCATTCATCAGGATGCCCACGAGAGCCGCTACGGCCAGACCGGACAGGCTGATGGTGATGGAGCCTACGGGAATGTTGATGGAACCGGCATAGCTGACGCCTACGGCCAGGCCCATAATCATAGCGGCAATCAGCACGTTGCGGCTCTTGGTGAAGTCTACCTGATTTTCTACCACGTTTCTTACGCCTACGGCGGAAATCATGCCGTAGAGCACCAGGCTCACGCCGCCCATGGTGGCGGCGGGCATAGCGACAATGAGGGCGGAGAACTTGGGGCAGAAGGACAGGACAATAGCGAACACGGCAGCCATACGGACCACCTTGGGATCATAAACCTTGCTCAGGGCCAGCACGCCGGTGTTTTCACCGTAGGTGGTGTTGGCGGGAGCGCCGAAGAGGGAGGCCAGGGTGGTGGCCAGACCGTCGCCTACCAGGGTCCGGTGCAGGCCGGGATCCTCAACGAAGTTCTTGCCAACGGTGGAGGAGATGGCGCAGATGTCGCCTACATGCTCCATCATGGTAGCCAGAGAGATGGGCATGATGGTCACGATGGCAGTTACCAGCAGACCGTGGTCCAGGTTGGCACCGAAGATGGAGAGGGCGGTCTTATGCCACACAATGGGGAGACCTACCCAGTCAGCCTGGCTCACCAGGGTAACCAGGTTCTGCCGGGAGGCAGGATCCACGATCATGGAGAAGACATAGGAGCCGAGCACACCCAGCAGGATGGGGATGATCTTCACCATGCCCTTGCCCCAGATATTGCAGGCCACCACGATCAGGATGGCAACCAGAGCCACCCACCAGTTGTTGGCGCAGTTGGTGACGGCGGAGCCGGAGAGGGTCAGACCGATGCAGATGATGATAGGTCCGGTGACAATGGGGGGGAAGTAGCGCATGACCTTCTTGGCGCCGAACTGCTTAAAGAAGAAGGCCAGGACCAGGTACACAAGACCGGCGCAGGCAACACCGAAGCAGGCGTAGGGAAGCAGAGCGTCGCCGCCATCGCTGCCCATGGCCCGGATGGCATTGTAGCCGCCGATAAAAGCGAAGGAGGAGCCCAGGAACGCGGGGACCTTCCGGCCGGTGATCAGATGGAACAGCAGAGTGCCGAGACCTGCAAACAGCAGAGCGTTGGCCACGTCCAGCCCGGTGAGGGCAGGCACCAGTACGGTGGCGCCGAACATGGCGAAGAGGTGCTGCACACCCAGCAGGAGCCGCTTGGAGGGTGCCAGGGTGGAGGCGTCGTACACGACGTCGGAGTTTTCCATGAAGATACATCCTTTCTCTTTTCCGGTGGAGCTGGGGGGCCAGCTCCGTTTTCCAATAGAAAAAGGGGAGCCAAGGCGATTTTTACCGCACACAGCTCCCCCTTTCCCGTTTGTTCTGTGACAGTATACCCCTTGAGAAACCAAAATGCAAGGGGAAAAAGCCTTGCCTGTTACCAAAATGTGAACGGGTTCTGCATAGGGTTTTTGTGAATGTTGCGGGGATGGAAGGACGAAAGCGGAAAATAAGGATTTGTAGGGTTGACAGAGAAACTCCTTCCCCCTCCATGCAGGAGGGGGGAAGAGCTTGCCTTCGGTACCTACCGTTTACCCCGTCAAATCCCCATTTACCCTTTTAACCCCGCAGGAAGCCGCCTTTAACGAAACTGCACAGCTGAATTTCGACCCTTGCAGAATGCCGTAAATCTTGCAAAAGGCCGAAAAATAAAAATCGGCGGAAAGCAACTGCTGAATTTATAGAAAACAGATGGGGAAAACGCTTTGGACTTGTGCATCCTGACGTATAAATAACCAAATATTCCGTTTTTGAGCGTATAATTACGGCTCTAAACGTAAAATGACCGAAAACAAATGTCCGCCGAATAAAAATGAATGCAATATTGCTATTGAAAAAATGCAAAATATATGGTATCATACTGCCATCAAGAGAAGCTGCTCGGAGATGTTGCTGCGAACCGGTCCGAAGACTGGCGTGGTGACCGAAGGAAATCCCCTTGCGGGACAGCCCCCCGGTTGGATGATCAAGCCGTCTGAGAAACCGGGAGATTGCACCCTGCGGGCATTTCACCACGACAGTGTGCGCAGTCTCGCAATGACAGGCGATTTTTGCAGCAGCCAAAAGAGGAGGAAAACAATATGAAAATGAAGAAGCTTGTTTCTCTGGCACTGTCCGCCGTGCTGACCCTTTCCCTGGCTGCCTGCGGCGGCGCATCCGGCGGGGCATCCGCGGGGAAAATGACCATGGGCACCGGCGGTTCCGCAGGTACCTACTATGGCTACGGCGGCGTGCTGGGCCAGTATATTAAGAATAAGGCCGGCATTGATGTGACCGTGGTTGCCACCGATGGCTCCAAGGCCAACATCCAGGGCATTGCCGCCGGTGACTATCAGCTGGGCACCGTCCAGTCCGACACCATGTCCTACGCCTGGGAGGGCACCCGGGCCTTCGAGTCTACCGGCAAGGTCGATTCCTTCCGGGTGGTTGCCGGTCTTTACGCCGAATCCGTCCAGCTGGTGACCATGGATCCCAACATCAAGACCCCCGCTGACCTGAAGGGCAAGGCCGTTTCCATCGGCGCTCCCGGCTCCGGCGTTTACTTCAACGCCATTGACGTGCTGAACGCCGCCGGTCTGACGGAGAACGACATCAGCGCCCAGTACCAGAGCTTCTCCGATTCCGCCGATGCCCTGAAGGACGGCAAGATCGACGCCGCCTTCGTGGTGGCCGGTGCGCCTACCCCCGCCATCACCGAGCTGTGCACCACCAATTCCGCTTACCTGGTCCCCATCGACGGTGCCGTTGCCGATGCCATGATGGCCTCCTGCCCCTTCTATACGACCTATCAGATCCCCGCCGGTACTTACCCCGGACAGGATGAGGACGTGACCACCGTTACCGTCAAGGCCACTCTGATCGTCTCTGCCTCCGCCTCCGAGGACGATGTCTACAAGCTCACCGCCGCCATCTTCGACAACGCCGCCGACATTGCCAAGGAAAACGGCAAGGGCGCGGAGCTGAGCCTGGAGAACGCAACCACCGGCATGACCGCTCCCTTCCACAAGGGCGCTGCCAAGTACTTTGCTGAAAAGGGCATTACCGTAGACGCGCAGTAAGCAAGACCCTCTCCTGGGAGAGGGTGGACCGGGCAAAGCCCGGGACGGGTGTGGAGCGAGAAGCAGGACCGACCTGGTGCCGCCCCTCATCCGTCTCGGCTCCGCCGAGCCACCTTCCCCCGGGGGAAGGCTAAGGGAACGCTGAAGAAATCGCCCTGCCCCAAGACGATTTCTCCAGCGTTTCAAATCAGGAAACGAGAAGGAGACTGTTATGAGCTTGTTCAAGAAGAAAAACAAAGCCGAGGAGCCCATGGATCTGGACTCCGTCATGAAGAAATATGACCAGGAGTCCAACGTCCGGATCTGGGAGGGGACTCCCCGGATCGTGGTCAATGTGATCCTGGCGACTTTTTCGCTGTTTTGCCTGTATGTGACTCTCTTTGCCAGCTGGCTGGAGGAGCTGCGGCTGACCACTTTTGTGGCCTGGATCATTTTCATAGGGTTCCTGGTGTTCCCGGCCAGAAAGAGCCACCAAAGACCCAATCATATCCCCTGGTATGACATTGTGATGATGGTGCTGGGCACCGGCGCGTTCCTGTACTACGCCGTCAATGCCAAAACCATCATCCAGCAGGGCAGCATCTTCGCGCCCTATCAGATCATCATCGGTATAGTGGGCGTTCTGGCGCTGGCGGAGGTCTGCCGCAGGAGCGTGGGCCTGCCCATCCTGATCGTGGCCGGGTGCTTCCTGGTGTACGCCCTGACTGCCGGACTTTCCAACCCCAGCCTCTGGGGCAAGCTGAACTACACCATCCGCTACCTGTTCTATGGCAAGGAGGGCGTTCTGTCCACCCCCATTAACGTGTGCTCCAAGTTCATTGTGGTCTTCATCGTCTTCGGTGCCTTCCTGGAGCGGACCGGCATTGCCGACTACTTCATCCAGATGTCCAACGGACTGGTGGGCCGGTTTTCCGGCGGCCCCGCCAAGGTCGCCGTGGTGGCCAGCGCTCTGGAGGGCGTTGTCTCCGGCTCTTCCGTGGCCAATACCGTGGGCTCCGGAGCCGTGACCATTCCGCTGATGAAAAAGGCAGGCTACAAGCCGGAGTTTGCCGGAGCCGCGGAAGCCGCCGCCTCTACCGGCGGACAGATCATGCCCCCCATCATGGGCGCCGCCGCCTTCCTGATGGCGGACTATGTCCAGCTTCCCTACGGTCAGATCGCCTTGAAGGCGGTGCTGCCCGCCCTGCTGTACTTTACCGGTATTTTTATCTCCGTCCACCTGGAGGCCAAAAAGGTTGGGCTGAAGGGCCTGCCTAAGGAAGAATTGCCGAAGTTGAAGCCCCTGCTGAAAAAGAGCTACCTGCTGTTGCCTCTGGTTTTGCTGATCTATCTCGTCAGCACCAGCCAGAAGAGCATCCAGTACGCCGCCGCCCTCTCCATCGTGGCCTGCATCTGCGTCACTCTCTTCAGCCGGGAGACCCGGATCACCCCCATGCGCATTCTGGAGGCGCTGGCCGCCGGTGGCCAGGGCTCCATCACTGTGGCTGCCGCCTGCGGCATTGCCGGCATCATTGCCGGTACCATTACCATGACGGGCCTGGCCAACGTGATCATCAACGGCATTGTGGTCCTGGCCGGTGACAGCGTGATCATTGCCCTGTTCCTGACAATGATCTGCTGCATTGTTCTGGGTATGGGCGTGCCTACTACCGCTACCTACTGCATCATGGCCGCCACCTGCGCCCCTATCCTGGTCCGGATGGGTGTGCCAATGGTTGCCGCCCACTTCTTCGTGTTCTACTTCGGCATCGTGGCTGACCTGACGCCTCCTGTGGCCCTGGCCGCCTACGCCGGTGCCGCCATTGCCCAGGCCAACCCCATGAAGACCGCTATCCAGGCGACAAAATTGGCCATCGGTGCCTTCATCGTGCCCTATGCCTTTGCCCTGAGCCCCTCTATGCTGCTCATCGACACCACAGCCGTGGAGGTCATCCTCATCACCGTTACCTCCCTCATCGGCATTGCCTCCGTATCCGCCGCCATGGAAGGCTACGTTATGGGGAACCTCAACTGGTTCCAGCGTATCCTAATGCTGGCAGGGGGCCTGATGATGATCTACCCCGGCACCGCCACCGACGCCGTCGGCATCCTCCTCAGCGGTGCGGTTCTGGTTATGAAGTTTGCGGAGTACAAAAAGGCCAAAGCCCGGCTTGCCTAAGCGTGCTTCTTTCCCCCGGGATTTCCCGGGGGATTTTTTGCACGTTTGGGACCGGAAAATAGGGATTTGTAGGGTTGACAGAGAAACTCCTTCCCCCTCCTGCATGGAGGGGGTGCCCACCGCAGTGGGCGGGGGTGGA
>CAKTHQ010000004.1 GCA_934565415.1 uncultured Oscillospiraceae bacterium | reverse complement strand
GCGTGGAGCTGACTGATACTAATAAGCCGAAAGCTTGACCAAAGCGCAGGCTCAGTGAGCTTTCGAGGAATTGCGGAAACACAGTGTTCAGTTTTCAAGGTATATGGAAACAAAGAAGGTCACAGACGAAAGTCTTTGACATAAAGTCCCCACAAGGGACGACATAAGTTGGTATTGATTGCGACGAGGGTCCACCTGTTCCCATCCCGAACACAGAAGTTAAGCTCGTTTGCGCCGACAATACTTGCAGGGTGACTTGCCGGGAAGATAGGTAATGCCAACATAAAGATAGCCGCTTCGCTTTCGCGAGGCGGTTTTTTGTATCTTTTCTGTGAACGCTATTGTTTTTGGCTGCCTAATATGTTAGACTACACGGAAAGACTAATTCCGGTGGCGGCTTTGAAAATGCAGATGATTCTCTGCTCAAAAGTCCTTTTGTCACGATAAAAAGCAAAGAATCATTCCCACAAAATAGAAACACAAGGAGGAACTTCATATGGAGCGTTTTCGGCAGCGATATGGGGTCGCTCTTACGAAAAAGAAATTGCAGGAGATCATCCTGATGCTGATGGCCTGGGAGGCGGTGTTTGCCTTTTCCTATTTGGGATATATTGAGCTTCCCGTCGTATCCACCACCACGCTGCACATCCTTGTGATCGTAGCGGCCATGATGCTGGGGGCAGAGGGGAGCGTGCCGGTGGCATGCGTTTTTGCGGCCACGTCTATGTGGGTCGGCTCCTATAGCCTGTCCCCCCTCGACCGGATGTTCTCTCCCTTCGTCAGCGGGACACCCTTTGGCTCCGTGATGCTGGCGGCTGCCAGGGTGCTGTTTGCGGTGGGGGCCGGTTGGCTCTTTGACCTTTATTTTCGAAAGCCCCACAGGCATACCTATCTGGGCATAGGGGCAATTGCGGCTGCCAGCACATTGCTCCATGGGCTGTGTGTTTTTGCCGCCTTATCCTGGGGCTTTCCCAGGCTGCGGCCAATGATTTTAGAGAACCTTTTTTCCTATCCCATATTCCGGGACTGGCTGTCCTATGTCCTGGCGATGGTTGCCTGCTGCGGTATCCATTGGGTCCTGTCCCGGAAGTCGGTGAAAAACCGCTTGCTGGAGCTATGCGACTGTCCTCCGGCGATGCATGAGTCCGGAAACCGGAAGCGGCTGGCCTATTCGGAAACAGTTGCGGTGGCGGTGGGCATTCTGTGCATCCTGTTTCTGCGAAAGGCCATCTTCAAGGAGCTGTACCTGCAAGACATAGCTGTCAGCGAAAGCCTGCACCAAAATATCACCGCCTTTTTGCTGCAAGCTCTGGTGGCTCTGATGGCGCTCTTTGGTGTTGTCAGCATCCTGCTTCAATGGATCTACGAGTATTATACGGCGCAGCAGCTTCGTATGGACAAAAAGCTGATGGAGCAGCGCATGAAAAGCTCCGTAGATGCTCTGACCGGCGTATTCAGCCGGCTGGCATACCATGAGTGCCTGGAGCAGTATGCGGATTCCGTTCCGGCGGATCTGACCGTCTTTCTCATGGACATCAATGGCCTCAAGGCGGTCAATGATGCCCTGGGGCATGAGGCGGGGGACGAGCTGATATGCGGCGCTGCCCAATGCATCACCCAGGCGGTGGGGGATCGGGGGAAGATCTTCCGCATTGGTGGGGATGAGTTCGTGGTACTGGGGCATATGTCCCAGCCGCAGGCCCAGCAGATCCTGGCGGAGCTCCATCGGATCGTGGCAGCCTGGTCCGGGAGAAAGGCGAAGACCCTGAGCGTTTCCGCCGGATGCGCCTTTGCCGGTGACCATCCGGAGTTTTCTGTGGAGCGGCTCACCAAGGAGGCGGATCTTGCCATGTATGCCCGGAAGCAGGAATACTACCGGGGAAAAAAGCCGGCATCCGGCAGGTCTTTCCCTGGGGAAGAGACAACGCATCTATCAAAAAGGGAGGGTGATACCAATTGAGTCACAGAAAAAAGACTGTGGCCCAGGTCGCGCTGCTGCACAAGATACCTACAAAGAAGCTGTCATTGCGAACCAGTCTCCGGACTGGCTTGCAATGACATTTTTTGCAGCAGCTCCGTTTTGCATTGCGGTATTCAGGCGGGGGCTTGGGAGGCGGTCAGGCCCATGCGGGTGTATTGCTCCGGGGGGGCATCGTTTTGCCGCATGAGGGAAATCATGGCGGCAATCATCCTGCTTTCAATCGCCGGATCCCGGATGGGATGCTTCTGCCCGGGGTCCTGCTCCAGATCGTACAGGCAGGTGCCCTGGCTGAATTTTACCGTGGTATCGCCGCTGAAATCCTCTGCGGCATTGATTCGCAGCAGGGGGACCCCCTTGGTAAAGGAAAAGCCGGGGGACAGGGTGGCTGTGGCCAGCTCTCCCGGGGAGAACATACAGCGCATATGGGTGGGCATGACGGTGTAGTTGTACAGAGGACTGTTTCCCGGCAGGGGATCCCGCATATAGACATACCGGCCGTCGAGGTCATGGATCTGCCTGAATTCGACGACTGCACCAAAGCATATCACAACTGGTTCCAGGAAATCCTGAACTCCATGGACGTCCCCTGGTCAAATGGCTTCATTGAAGGCTGCAACAACAAAACAAAGGTTCTGAAGCGTGTCTGCTTTGGTATGCGGAATTTCTCAAATTTCAAGAAAAGGATTCTATTCCGCCATACATAAAAATCGTGCCGGAGCGTTTCTCTCCGACACGATCTATCATCTCTTGTTTTTAGGTTCTTACGGCAGGCCATTGATTTGACCATTACAGAATGGTCATCAGTTGATTGAAATTATATTCCTTTGCTTTTTTCTGAATAGTAAACCAATCGATAATTGTCAGGACACCGCACACACCTAATGTTAGTAACTTTAGAATCCCCATGCCAATATCGCCCAGCATAAAGCGGTCAATTCCGAGCGAACCCAAGAATATTGAAACCAGAAGCAGTGTCGTCGGATCCTTGAATTCAATCGTAGTAAGCAGGTTGAACTTTTGCTCATCTGCTGCCAGGAGTTTTTCCTTTACATAGATGATTTTCTCCGTGGGCAGGTACTTTTGATTGGCCATGATATAGGTATCCACTTTTGGAAGCATCCATTTTTCAATCTCTCCTCATATAATATTAACCCCAACTCAGGGGATAATTACAAAGCCAAGCCAACGTAAAACGCTGTAACAAAACAGGATTCCGGCAAAAACACACAGCCATTTGTCCATCATTTTTGTCCGGCAGCCAGGAAACCAATCCAAAAGAATCCAGGCAACAGGTATGAATGGAATCAAGAGAAACAATGTATGGTATCGAAGTGCCTGTTTTAGGTCACCATGAAAAAACGCAATCCACGCGCGTGTCACCCCGCAGCATGGGCATGGCATCTTCGTTAAATTGTAAAAGGGACATCCATATCGAAATAGTACTAACAGGAGCAGACATGCGAGGACAAAGGTCATACATTTCTTCCACATAGCGTTCCAGCCAAACTGCAATTCACATTTCTGCTATATTTTATCGAATTATTCGCTAGAAGTCAATAGTGAAAATTCTTCTTGAGTTTTGATTATCCATTCTCTCGAAAATATCCACAGCCACGCAGATTTACCAAACAAGAAGAAAAGGGAGGAAATTCGCTCCATTTTTCCACTTTGTAGCATTTCTCTTCACCCATGACCATTATATCATGGATAATAGAAAAAGCCCAGCATTAACTGGACTTTTTCGACACTCTGAGCTTACTTCATAAGCACAATATTGGAATCCGTCAGGAAGTTTTCCAGGCTATAGAGGACCAGGATCTGGTCAAAGCCCTCTGCCAGCTGGGAGATAGGCTGCTTGTAATACCGCAGGTCCACCAGGGCAACTTCCTCATAGCTTTGGGCCAGAAATCCCGCCAGGGAACTGGCGAAGGAATCCCGGATTAGGAGGAGTCTGCCTGTTCCATCAGGATTGCGCAGCCGGACAAAAGGTTGATTTCCGTCCAAAAAGACCATGTATGGGTCATAGCCTGCCAGCCGTTCCCGGTAAAACACGCCCTCGTGGGTTTCATGCCCTGTCTCCACTGTGATAGCTGCCGGGCCCGACCACATTTCCAGCGTCTCCGCCGGAGTCAGCCACAGGCCGCTGGCAGAGAAATTCGCGCCGTGGAATCGGTCGAAGCATTCCACCGTATAGTTCTTCTCCGCTTCTCTCCCCCAGGCTGCCATCAGCGACTCATACCCGGCAAAGGCTCCGGCGCTGGTCCAATGGTGGTCCGTGGAGTAGAAAAGCTCCGGCCGCCCCCGGTAAATATCCCGCAGGTCAATGGTTTCTGACTCGGCCTTTTCATAAATTTCTTCAATAAGCCGATCGTCCGGATATTCCGGGGCTCCCAGACTAAAGCCACAGGAGGGGATCAGCGCCAGGGACACCGGGATATCTGTGCTTCCGGCAAACCGATTTACCGCGCCGATATTCTTTTCCAGGGCCCCCGCCTGGGGCTCCACCGGACGGCGAACCAGCTTCCCGTCCAATACCCAGATGGATTTTGTTTTCTGCAGACCCAGGAGCTGTTCGCAGTAAGCATTGAGGCCTACGAAAAAATCCCGTCCCGGCATTTGATCTGCCATGAAGTCCTCCACCGCATCAGACCAGCTTCCGTCCAGGACCGCTTCCGCCGTACATTTTGGTGCTTGGGTCAGATACCGTTTTTCCAACGCTGAAAATGTCCGTTTTGGCAGCGCCAGATAGCCGAGAGAGATAGTAAGGACAACAGTGCACAATACCGCCGTCCCGACTTTTTCCCAGATTTTCACACTGTCTCTCCTTTCAGAATCGGAAATAGATAAAAGGATTGTAGCTCTGCCTGGCCAAAGAGGCAACGCAAAGCGCAAACAGCGCCAGACAAGCAAGCCACCTTGCCCAGTCAGGAAGCTTTCGCCCCATCTCCTTTACGATAGGTGTTGCGCACAGCGCTCCAACTGTCAGTACCGGCAGGTAATACGACCATCCGGTGCTGTTGGCCGGAGTGACCAGCCTCACCAAAAAGGCAGCCAGTTGTCCCAGGTCCTCGAAGTAAAAAATCGCCCAGCCCAGCATCACCGCCAGCATGGTTCCCAGGCAACGCAGCGCTTTCGGGCAGTGGTCTCCCAGCTTCAAGAGCCACAGCTTTTCGATAATCAGGAGCAGCGCGTAATAACCGCCCCAAAGGACAAAATTCCAACTGGCTCCATGCCATAAGCCTGTCAGCAGCCAGACAATCAGGATATTGAGGATCTGCCGTTTTTTCCCTCTGCGGTTGCCGCCCAGGGGGATATAGACATACTCCCTGAACCAGCTGGACAAAGAGATATGCCATCTGCGCCAAAACTCCGTCACGCTCTGGCTGATATACGGATAGTTGAAATTTTCCAGGAATGTAAACCCAAAAAGCAGTCCAAGGCCGATGGCCATATCAGAATACCCGGAAAAATCGAAGTAGATCTGCAGTGTATAGCACATCAGCCCGATCCACCCGGAAGTCATTCCTGCGCCCTCCCGCAACACATTCCAAGCGCTGCCAAATGTGTTGGCCAGCAGGACCTTTTTGGAAAGGCCCAGGGTAAATCTGAGCACTCCCGCAGCGAACTGAGCGCCACTTTCCCGTCTGTCTTCCAGTTCCCGCGCCACGTCCCGGTATCGGACGATAGGACCCGCAATCAGCTGAGGAAACAGGGCCACATATGTTCCGAAAGTCAGTACATTTTTCTGGACCGGCACCTGCTCCTGGCTGACATCGATCACGTAGCTCATGGCCTGAAAAATATAGAAAGAAATACCAATGGGCAGCGGGATATCCGGGAACCGGTCTCCGAAAAAGAACCGCCCATACTTAAAAAAGCCCAGCATCGCCAGATTCAGGGCGACACCTGCCCACAGGGCTGCCTTTGGATCCTTTCCTGCGGCCTGTCTGGCTGCCACAGCCCGGCCGCATCCATAGTTCAAAAGGATGCTCACAAGCATCAGCGGCAAAAATCTGGGCTCTCCCCAGCCGTAAAACACCAGGCTGGCCAGCAAAAGCAGCAGATTCCGGAATTTTCTTGGGGACAGATAATAGGCCAGGACCGTAATAGGCAAAAATCCAAAAAGGAATGTGTTCGATGAAAAAAGCATTGCACAAGCCCTCTTTCTTAGGCTTCCTGCTGTCGCTGGGCGAACAGACGCAGAATGTCGCTCCATTTGTAGACAGCCTTTTCCGCAATATGCACATCCCCGTCAGAAGAGTAGCCCCGTGCCAGGCGTCCCAGACTATCCTCAAAATATGTCCCCAGCTCAAAATAGTGGATGCCCTTTTCTTCCGCAAAATCCTTCAGTGCCACGTTATACTGGGCGATCTTTTCATTTTTCCCGTTTCGATACCGGTCCCCGGTGGCGCTGGGCAGAATGGACTCAATGTAGATATCCACCTCCGGGGACTTCTCCAATATCCGCCCAATGAGGGTATCCCAGTTGGCCATGGTATCCTCCACGGACACATATCCCATATCGTTGGCTCCCAGCATAAAGAAGAGCTTCTTCACCCCCGACTCCGCCACCGCGTCCTCTAATTTTCGCTCCTGGCCCCGGAAGGTCAGATTCCAGTAGTAGTCCGTAAAGCCCTTGACCGTGGCGCTTCGACGGAACATAGCCACAGGCTTGCCGATCCGTTCCTCCCGCCCAGGTGTGTAGAGCAGCTGATATGTAACGGAATCGCCTACAAATCCAGCATCATCGAAATAATCACATTTTCCCTCCTTGGGATCCGGTGGGTCCCGGACCGGCTCACTGAGAATGCTGTTGTCCAGCCGCTCAAATGCCTCAGGCGACTCTGCCAAGCAGGATACAGTACACTGTACCGATGTATCTCCCATTTCAGCGGTGATTTCCGCATCTCCCGCCGCCATGGCTGTGACCACACCGTCCTCTACAGAAATGACCTCCGGGTCACTGGATGTCCAGGAAATATCCTCCAGCGGAGCCGTCCCGCAATAGATATTTTCCGTTTTGCCCGGATAGGAAAGCACCAGTCTGGACACGGTCAAATAAAGCTTTTCTTTTGGTCCAGCTTCAGTTGACTCCGTCTGAAAAACCGTGGACGGGGCTGCCGTTACCTGCTCCTCCGTCTCTTCCGGCATCGTCTCCGCCGGTGCGCTGCCGCACCCAAAAAGGGCACATGCCAGTAGGATCACAGCACAGGCAATGCAATATACACGTATGTTGGTTTTCTTCCTTTGTTTCATAAAATCTTACTTTACAGCACTTTCAAACAGGTTCTTCATTGCTTCCGCCTCCGGAGATACCAGCAGTGCCAGATAGTTTCCTTCTGTCAGCAGCTTTGCCGCGGTAACAACAGCATACTGATCCGGTGCGTACTGAACGGTCTCGTCTTCCTTCGCTGCCAGGCGGCTCTGCGCCAGCTGCTGGAGCCGGGCCAGGGCTTCCGTATCTTTGGCCTGGATGAGCCAAACCTCATCCGCACCCAGGCCGTCACTGGTGACCGCAACAACCGCTTGCGCACAATCTTCCATGTTGATCCCCAGATAATTCAGCATTGTCTCTTCGTCCATCAGATACATTTCCGGCAGTTTGTCCCCAAACTGATCATACAGTGCCTTCATATCCACATTCTTTTCCTCTGCCTTGCCGCCGCAGGCAGCCAGTCCCAGCAGCGTCACCGCCGCCAGAATGATTGTGATCCATTTTCTCATGTTGTCTCTCCTTGTAATTCCTGTAATTTTGCGTAGGCCTTCAGACTTATTCGCATCAGCACAACTATACACTACCTTTGTCGCATTTTCAACAATCAATACACATTTTGTCAGAAAACACTCCACATTTGGTTCCACGGGCGGTCCTGCCCCTTTTCTTCTTGCGTTCTGGCAAGGATATGGTATAATGTACAAGGGATATTGGAATTTCCCCATCCTAAGTATTTTGAGGTAACCGATTGAAAAAGCCTTCCCTGTTCCGGTCGGAGAGCTGGCATCTTCTGCTGATGCTCCTGCTGTCCGTTGCCACCCAATGTGTGGCCCTGCTCAAGTCCACGGTGACGGCCTCGGCCTTTGGGGCAAGCCTGGAGATGGACGCCTACAATTTCTCCAACAACATCATTCTCTTCCTCTTCTCCTTCCTGTCCTCCGGGGTGACGGCGGTGATTATTCCCGCCTATGTGCAGAAGAAGCCACGCCAGGCGGTAGACAGCTTTTTAACCCTGCTGTATCTGCTGATTTTTGGGGGCACGGGGCTCATTTACCTGTTCCGGGCCCCTATTATCGGGCTGTTAAGCTCCCGGGACGGGGCTTTCCGGCAGCTGGCCGGGGATGTGATGCTCTATACCATCATCATCCAGGGCGTTACCGGGATATTGGCTGTGACCACGGCCTATTACCAGTGTACGGACCGGTACAATATTCCCAAGGTGATCCTTTTAGGCTGCAACTGCCTGGCGGTGGTGCTGATTCTGCTGCAAAAGGATCTGACCATTTACACCTACCTGTGGGATCTTTCCCTGGCGGCGGTGCTGAATCTCGTTATCGATTTGGGGATTGCCGTCCGCTGCGGGTTCCGGTGGAAGCCGGAAATCCGGTTCCGTACAGAGAATTTTAAAGAGCTTTGGGCCATTTTCCTGCCCTGTGTGTTTTCCACCGGGGTTTACCGCATCCATTCTCTGGTGGATTCCCTGATTGCGGCGGAACTGGGAGATGGGCAGCTGACCATTTTAAGCTATGCCAATATGGTGGTGAGCCTGGTGAATACCATCATCATCGGGAATCTGACGGTGTATGCCTTTCCCAAAATCGTGGCCAAAATGGAGGGCCGCAGCGAGCGGGAGGGCCAGAAGGCCCTGTGGGACTATGCCATGCTTTTCCAGCTGGCGGTATGTCTGCTGATTGGCGGCTTTGTATGCATCGGGAAAGAGGGCGTTGACCTGTTGTTCCTCCACGGGAAGTTCGATGCGAAAGCCTCGGCCAGCGTGTATTTTTGCAGCTGCCTGTATTTGGCAGGCCAGGAAAACAACATCGTCCGGGACCTTATTTACCGCTACTTTTTCGGCAAGGGCAATACCCGGGCCACCTTCCGCAACAGCGTGGCGGTGAGCTGTGCCAATCTGGTGCTGAGCCTGATTCTGGTCCGGTTCCTGGGCCTTTCCGGCATCATTCTGGGAACGGTTCTGGCAGGGCTGCTGTCTCTGATCATGATCTTGGTAAAAATGAAAAAGCATTACGGACTGTTTCCCGAATTCCGGGGGTTCCTGCTGGAGTTTCTGCGGAACAATCTGGTGATGGTTTTGTCCGCAGGGGCGATCCTGCTTTTGAAGTCTCTGGCCCCGGGACTGCCCGGTCTGGCTTCGATTTTCCTGTATGGTCTGGCCTTTACGGCGGTATTTGTCCTGTGTGCCAAGCTGCTCCGGGCAAAAGCGCTGAAGGTACGGCTATAATTTTCAAACCCATAAAAGAGGTAAGATGCGATGAAAAAGGATACTTCTGCCCGCCTTTCCGGTACAGCGGCCCTGGCGCTGGATATTCTTTTGGCCTTGGTGCTGCTGGGTGCCCTATGGGGCTTTTACAATGGCTTTGTATTCTCCCGGGTACAGGGCGGGGATATGTTTCCCACCTACCGCAGCACGGATTTTCTGCTGTGCAAAAAGGTAAAAAGCTATGAGCGGGGGGATATTCTTTTCTTCCGGGGAAGCCCGGAAATGCTGACCTATCAGGAAAAGGATACCTCCATCCGCCGGGTTGTGGGCCTGCCCGGGGAGACGGTAGAGCTGTACCCCGACGGTACCGTAACGGTGGACGGCCGGACCGTAGAGGAGCCCTATCTGGAGGAGGCCGCGAAAAGGGCCACCTACCGGGAAAACGGGATCACCGCCCTGACCTTGGGGGAGGACGAATATTTTGTCCTGGGGGATGAACGGGCCTCTGCCCTGGATTCCCGGGATTATGGCCCGGTAAAGGCCTCCGCGGCCCTGGGAAGGGCGCTGGATGAGCCCAATATGGTAGAATTTCTGCTGACGCTGATTCTGCCTCTGTGCATTGCCCTGGGCCTGTGGTGCCTGGGGGACCATTTCCTGACCAAAATGCGCAGGTCCTGAATGCAAAAAATCTTGTCTCACAAGGGGGTATTTTTATGCAAATCAAATTGGAGGAATACGAATCCCGCCACTTAAACGCCCTGCGTTCCGGTGCGGCCGAATGCACTCTGTTTTTAAAGCGCAGCGGCAAGCTTCCCCTGCCCGGCCCCGGAGACATTGCCCTGTACGGCAGCGGTGCCCGGAATACCGTTAAGGGCGGCACCGGCTCCGGAGAGGTCAACTCCCGGTTCTTTTACACGGTGGAGGGGGCGCTGGAAGCCGCGGGCTTCCGGGTGACCACCAAGGACTGGTTGGACCGGTATGACCAGGAATACGCCAAGGCCCGGGAAGGCTTTTTAAAGTCCGTCCGCCGTGCCGCCCGGAAGAATCACCGCAGCGTCCTGGCAGAGGGCATGGGCGCGGTAATGCCGGAGCCGGAATACAGCATCCCCCTGGAGAAGCGGTGCAATGCTGCCGTATATGTCCTGTCCCGGATTTCCGGCGAGGGCAGCGACCGGAAGGTCATTCCCGGGGATGTGCTTCTGAGCGAAACGGAAAAGCGGGATATTCTGGCGCTGCAGGAGATGTATCCCCTGTTTCTGCTGGTATTGAACGTAGGCGGCCCGGTGGACCTGACCCCGGTGCTTTCTCAGGTGGAGGACATCCTGCTGCTCAGCCAGCTGGGGGTTCAGACCGGTACCGTTCTGTCGGATATTCTCTTGGGCGTTGCCTATCCCAGCGGCAAGCTGGCCACCACCTGGGCTCCCCCGGAGGACATCTGCCCCCTGGCGGAATTTGGCCAGGAGGAGGATACCCACTATAAAGAGGGCATCTATGTGGGCTACCGGTACTATGACAGCGCAGGTGTGGCCCCTGCCTTCCCCTTTGGATTTGGCCTGGGCTATACGGACTTTGACCTGCGGGCCGGGTCCGTCACCGTGGCCGGAGATCTGGTAACGGTGTCTGCCGAGGTGCGCAATACCGGCGCATTCCCCGGCAAGCAGGTGGTGCAGCTGTATGTTACCAGCCCCTGGGGGCAGCTGGACCAGCCCTATCAGGCCCTGGCCGGCTTTGCCAAGACGCCGGAGCTGGCCCCCGGCCGCAGCTGCCGGATGGAGGTTTCCTTCCATATGGCGGACCTGGCAGGCTACAGCCAGGAAAAGCAGGCCTATATTCTGGAAAAGGGAGACTATGTGCTCCGCTTCGGTACCAGCTCCCGGGATACGGAGCCCCTGGCCCTGCTGCGGCTGACCAGGGAGACCGTCACGCTGCAGGTTCAAAACAAGCTGGGAGACCCGGGCTTTGCGGACTGGAAGCCGGAAAAGACCTGGGGCCTGCCGGAGGGGCTGCCTGTATACCCGGTGGAAATGGGCCCGGCCAAAACCGTATCCTATGACAATAAGCTCCTGCCGGCCCCCAAGGTCCAGGCCCTCAGCGACCAGGAGCTGGTCTATCTGAACATCGGCGCCTTCCAGGCCAAGGAGCGGTCCTCTGTGGTAGGGGATTCCGGCTCCCAGATTCCCGGCACCGCCGGAGAAACCACCCGGAAGCTATTGGATAAGGGCTTCCCCAGCCTTATTATGGCCGACGGCCCTGCCGGGGTCCGGCTGGCCCGGGATTATTACGAGGATAAGCACGGCGCCCATTCCCTGGGCTACCGGATGCTGCCCACCATGCGGGAGCTGCTGCCTGCCACCATCCGGAACATGATGGATCCCAAGCAGAAGCTGCCCAAGGGCGCAGAGCTCAAGCATCGGTACGCCACGGCCATTCCCATCGGCACCGCCATTGCCCAGAGCTTTAACCTGGGCTTTGCTGAGGTCTGCGGAGATATTGTGGGGGAGGAGATGGAGCGCTTCGGCATTCACCTGTGGCTGGCCCCGGCGCTGAACATCCACAGAAGCATCCTCTGCGGCCGGAACTTTGAGTACTATTCCGAGGATCCCGCTGTCAGCGGCCTGATGGCTGCCGCGGTGACCCGGGGCGTTCAGAAGCACCCGGGACGGGGCGTAACCATCAAGCACTTTGCCGCCAACAATCAGGAGTACAACCGGGTCAACAGCAACAGCTGCGTTTCTCAGCGGGCTCTGCGGGAAATCTACTTAAGGGGCTTTGGCCTGTGCATCCGGGAGAGCCAGCCCTGTGCGGTGATGACCTCCTACAACCTCATTAACGGCGTCCATACTTCCGAAAACCGGGAGCTGGTCCAGGATATTCTGCGCTGCGAATTTGGCTTCCAGGGCATTGTGATGACTGACTGGGTGGTGGGCAGTACCCAGCTGTACAACAGCAAGCGCTACCCCATGCCCAATGCGGGTAAGGTAGCCCTGGCCGGCGGCGACCTGTTTATGCCCGGCTGCAAGGGGGACTACGACCGCTGCATGGCCATGCTCCGCTCCGGCGAGCTGCCCCGGTACCAGCTGGAGCAGAACGCCACCAGGCTGCTGCATACGGCAAAGAGGCTGACGGAGAGGGAAGAATAATATTCCCAAAGCCGTAAGGGGCGGCCGGCAGCCGCCCCCTACGGTAAAATTCCGAAACAAAAAAGGCTGTTCAGCCTGCGACCCTTTGAGGAAGCAAGGCTGAACAGCCTCTTTATTTTCTTCTCTTACTCCTGTTCCAGGGCCATCACCTTGTCGATGCGGCGCTGGTGGCGGGTTTCGCCGGAGAAGGGAGTGGTGAGCCATTTGTCTACAATGGCCAGAGCCAGATTTTCGCCGGTGACGCCGGCACCGATGGCCATCATGTTGGTGTCGTTGTGCAGGCGGGTCAGCTCTGCGGACATGAGATCGGACAGCAGGGCGCAGCGGATGCCCTTTACCTTGTTGGCGGCGATGGATACGCCGATGCCGGTGGTGCAGAGCAATACGCCCCTGTCGCATTCGCCCTTGGCAACGGCCTTGGCGGCGGGGCCGGCAAAGTCGGGATAGTCGCAGCTTTCCTTGCTGTGGCAGCCGAAGTCTACCACTTCATAGCCCTTGGCGGTGAGATGTGCGGCTACGGCCTGCTTTAAATCGAAAGCACCATGGTCACAGGCAATGGCAATTTTCATGGGGAACTCCTCCTAAACGTAAATTCAAATCACATAGCCCCCGTCCACGTTCAGAACGTTTCCGGTGACAAATTCCGCATCGGCCAGGTACAGCATGGCCCTGGCCACATCCATGGGGGTGCCGTTTCTGCCAAGGGGCGTATCCTGGGCCATTTCGGACAGAACTTCCGGGTCTACCTGGGCGCACATATCCGTTAAAATCACCCCGGGGGCCACGCAGTTTACCCGGATGCCGCTGGGGCCCAGCTCCTTGGCCAGGGCCTTGGTCAGGGCAATTACCGCCCCCTTGGTGGCGGAATAGGCCGCTTCGCAGCTGGCCCCTACCCGGCCCCACATACTCGATACGGTAACGATGCTGCCCCGCTGCTTGCGGAGAAATGCAGGCAGGCAGGCGTTTACGCAGTTATAAATGCCTTTGACATTTACGGCAAAGATCCGGTCCCAGTCTGCTTCTGCCATGGACTGCATAAGCCCATAGTGGCAAATCCCCGCATTGCAGATGAGAATGTCCACATCGGGGATGCCCGCAAAGGCATTTTGAACCGCCCCGGTATCTGCCACATCGCAGCGGATGGCTGTGGCACCGGTAAGGCGCGCCACCTCCCGGGCGGCAGCCCCGTTCTTTTCGAACAGGAAGTACACCCGGTCCCCCCGGCTGCAGAACAGCTCCACTGCCGCCCGGCCGATGCCCCGGGAGCCGCCGGTGATTACAACGGTAGACATAAAACTTATCTTCTTCTGCTCTTGGTCCGGTGATCGGAGTACTGACGGATGGAAGAGATCTTGCTGTCAGACTCGGACATAAAGGCCTTCAGCTTCTCTTCAAACAGCTGGTCCGCAGTCTTGGGGGCTGCGGGCTGCATGGGGGCTCTGGGCGCCCGGTTGGGCGCACCCTCCCGCCGGGGAGCGCTACCCCCGCGAAAATCGCTCCGGGGACCGCCGCTTCTGGGGCCGTTTTCCCGCTGGGGCTTGGGTTCCAGCCGCTTAATGGACAAATTGATTTTGCCATTGTCCAAACCGATGACCATGACCTTTACATCCTGGCCCTCGGTAAGGTGCTGGCGAATATCGCTGACATAGGCATTGGCGACTTCGGAAATATGTACCATGCCGGTTTTATTCTCCGGCAGGGCGATGAATGCGCCAAAGTTGGTGATGGATTTGACTTTCCCCTCTAAAACGGCTCCGACGGTTAACTCCATAGACGATTTGCTTCCTCCAGAAATAGTTTGGTTATTTGATTTTGATGAAAACGGTATCGGGGTCTGCCAGCCCCAGTTCTTCCTGCGCAATGGCCCGGACGGTATCGTCACTGTCCATATTCCCGATCCGCTGGCTCAGGACCCGATTTCTTCCGCTGACGGCTGCGGCCTCGGACCGCATGGCGTCTGCCTGACTCTGGACCGTAAGTCTCACCCAGGTCAGGGCGGCCAGGGCGACCAGAGAAAATACCAACAGAAGCACCACCAGAATCTTCAGCAGGGACGAGGACGGGCTGAACACCACGCGGATGCTTCCCGTGTGGGCGGTATTTTGGGTCATGAGATACACCTCCGAAAACGGAATTGGAGCGACCTGCGCTTTTCCGTCCTATTGTAACCCATTTTTCCCCAGATGCAAATATATTTTTTGCGATTTTGAAAAATTTTTTCCAAGGTGACAGGATTTTACGGATACAAAGGGCCCATATCTGCCAAAATCTGACAAACAGCGGGGCAAGCCACCGCCCCAGCGTCCGGTCCAGGAGAAAAATTCCCAGGAATATCCCTGCAAGGCAGGGAATCCGCAGCACTCCGCCGCAGACCCGGAAGGTCAGAACCAGCACCCCATAATACAGGGCCAGCAGGAAGCAGAAGTCGGAAAAGAGGGTGTGCTTTGGCCGCAGGGGCCGCAGAAAACCGTACAGCAGCCCCAGCCGCAGGCCAATGCCCAGGGCGGCCAGAAAGAATTCCAGGGCCTTTCCCGGTGAGATTAACCCAGCAGCCGTTTCAGCCAGCCTCCCCGGTCGGCATCCTGGGCGTAAGAAATGGCGCCAACCGTCCCGCTGACGGCTACCCGGCCCCCCTCTACCGATAGTTCCTTTAGCTGCAGCTGCGTGCCCTGAATCAGCAGCTGGCCCATATCGGTCATCAGCAGCACCGCATCCTCGTCGAACCGGGCAACCTCCGTTACCCCGGTTACCGTCAGCTCGGCCCGGCCCACCAGCTTCAGCATATGCTCTTCCCGCACCATACGCCCGTCCCCTCCTTCGCTGCTCCAACCTATGCCGGGGAAGCGTGGGGTATGCCGGGCAGAAATACGGTCCTTATAAAAAATCCACAGCCCGGTTTCCAAAATGCGGAATCGGCTGTGGATTTCCTGTTTTCAAAAGGCGATTCGGAAAAGGAGCGCCGTGGCGCACAGCAGAATGGCCAGGGGAACATACAAAAACCTTCCTGCGGCGTACCAGGCCTTGCCGTGGGGCTTTTCGGTGCCCAGGTTGATGGCAGTGAGCAGATCCTCCTTTTTCATTACATAGAACCAGCTGACGGCTCCCAGGGTGGCGCCGATGGGGATGATGTAAATGGACACCAGGTCCATCCAGGGGCCCCATTTGGAGATGGACTCCATGCCCAGGCCGATTCCCAGACAGGCGGCGCAGAGAATGGCCAGCACGGCCAAGCGGCTGAGCCTGGGAAACCGGTGCAGCAGGGATTCTGCCACCGCCTCAAACATATTCTGCAGGGAGCTGACTCCGGCAAAGAGCATGGCCACATACAGGATCACGGCAAAGAGCTGCCCCAGGGGAATATCCTGCAAAATGGTGGGCAGGGTGACAAACAGCAGCCCCGGGCCCGCCCCCACATCCAGCCCGTAGGCAAAGCAGGCGGGGATAATGACCAGGGCGGCAACTATGGCAGCGACGGTATCAAACAGGGCCGTATGCCGGGCCACGCCCACCACATCCTCTTCCTTGGACAGGTACGCCCCATACACCACCATGCCGCTGCCGGTAACGGACAGGGAGAAGAAGGCCTGCCCCATGGCCCAGATCCACACCTGGGGGTCCGCCAGCGATTCCCAGCGGGGGGTCAGCAAAAAGGCATAGCCGGACAGGGACCCGGGCAAAAACGCCACCCGCACCGCCAGCACCAGGAAGATGAGAAAAAACAGGGGCATCATAACTTTGTTGGTCTTTTCGATGCTCTTGGGCCCAAGGTACAGGGTTAAAAGGGTGCCCACCACCACGATGATGTGGTAGGGTACTACGGAAAGGGAAGCGCCGGAAAACCCGGCGAACCAGGCAGACGGGTCGGTATGCATCAGTGTTCCCGCAAGAGAGTCCACCAGGGCCTTTAATACATAGCTGATGATGACGGCGTACCCCAGGGCAATGCACAGCGAGCCAACGAGCGGCAGCCAGCCCAGGAGCCTGCCGATTTTTCCCAGGCCCCGGGTTTCCCAGGCGTTTTCGTAGGCACCCAGGGTGCCGGTACCGGCCCGGCGGCCCACCGCAAACTCCGCAGGCAGGGCTACGGACCCGAACAGCACCACAAACAGCAGGTATACTACCAGAAATGCGCCGCCGCCGTTGGTCCCCAGCTTATTGGGAAAGCCCCATACGTTGGCCATGCCCACGGCGGAGCCTACCGAGGCCAGAATAAAGCCCCAGCGGCTGCCGAATCGATGATGTTTTTCCATTTGTTGTTCTCCTGAAAGATACGGGCGAACCCGATGTGTGTTTACAGTGCCCGCAGGGCATCCACCAGGGCGGTTTTAGAGGCGGTCTTCTCGTCCTTTACCTTGATAACCCTGGCGGGGCATCCGGCGACAACCGTATTGGGGGCCACATCCCCGACGACTACGGCTCCGGCGGCGACCACGGCGTCATGGCCAATGCGGCAGCCCTCAATGACCACGGCGTTGGCGCCGATGAGCACATTGTCCTCTACAATGACGGGTGTGGCAGAGGCGGGCTCTACCACACCGGCCAGTACGGCGCCGGCCCCAACATGGCAATTTTTACCCACGGTGGCACGGCCGCCCAGCACGGCGCCCATATCAATCATGGTGCCGTCCCCGACTACGGCGCCGATGTTCAGGATGGCGCCCATCATAATCACGGCGTTCTTGCCGATGGTCACCTGCTCCCGGATGATGGCGCCCGGCTCAATGCGGGCGGGGATGTTTTTCAGGTCCAGCATGGGAATGGCGGAGTTGCGGCAGCTGTTTTCGATTTCCAGGTGGGCAAACTCGTGGCTTTCCAGCACGGGGCCGATGTCCTTCCAATCGCCGAAGACGATCTTGCAGTGCTCCCCGGCGGGGAATTCCCGGCAATTGGGGAAGGAGACCGGCTCCTTTTCCCAAACATAAACCTTGACGGGGGTCTTTTTCTCTGCGTCCCGGATATAGGCAATGATCTGTTCCGCGTTCATCATAGCAAATTTCTCCTTTTTGACTTTTTGTCTATGGTATCACTTTTTTGGAAAAAGCACAAGGAAAAATTGACAGCCGGGGGACGGGAGGATATAATAAAGCTAAATTTTTACCCGGATGCGTGACGGGGGCTGTCCTGCCCCGCATCCGCCGCCTGCGGGCGGCACCTTCTCCCAGGGGAAGGCCGGGAATCCTACCGGAGGCGAAAACTATGCAACTGATTGACGACCGCCGTGCGCTCCACCAAATCCCGGAGCTGGACCGGAACCTGCCCCAGACCATGGCCTATCTGCGGGCCTCTCTGGAAAAGCTGAACTGCCGGGTGTTTTCTCCCATGGAAAGCGCCCTGTGCGCCTTTTTTGACTACGGGAAAAAGGATGCCATCGCCTTCCGGGCGGATGCGGATGCCCTGCCCATTCAGGAGGCCAACAGGGTGCCCTATGTGTCCACCCATCCCGGCATTATGCACGCCTGCGGCCACGACGGGCATATGGCCATTCTTTTGGAGCTGGCCCGTCGGCTGAACGAAAAGAAGGACCTGCCCCACAATGTGCTGCTGGTTTTCCAGCCTGCCGAGGAGACCACCGGCGGCGCTAAGGACCTGTGCGCCACCGGGGTATTCCGCAGCCATAAGGTCCAGGCGATTTTCGGCCTGCACCTGTGGCCCCAGCTGCCGGAGGGCATGATTGCCGCCCGGAAAAATGAGATGATGGCCAGGTCCTGCGAGGTCCGGGTGGATGTGTACGGAAAGTCTGCCCACATTGCCAAGGCCCAGGAGGGCGTGGATGCCTTGGCCGCCGGTGTGGATTTTTATCAAAGGGTTATGAAGCTGGAAGGGGCCTTACCCAAGAACATTTTCCGGCTGCTGAAATTCGGCAAGTTTGAAAGCGGCACCGTGTGCAACGCTCTGTCGGACCACACCCACATGGAGGGGTCCCTGCGGGCCTTCCAGGACGAGGTGTTCTACTCCATCCGGGCGGGGATTGTATCCATTGCCAAGGATATTGAGCGCTCCTACGGCTGCACCGTCAACGTATACATGACGGAAGGCTACCCCGCCGTTATGAATCCCGGGGACCTGTACAGGCAGGTAAAAAAATGTGTGGGCTTCTTCGACCTGGACAAGCCCACCATGACCGCCGAGGATTTTTCCTGGTACCAGAAGTCCCTGCCCGGAATGTTCTTCTTCCTGGGCACCGGCGATACTGCTGCCCTGCATTCGGACAATTTTAACTTCAACGAGGAGATTCTGGAGAAAGGCGCCCGATTCTTTGAGAATCTGGCGGAGAGCTTTGTATGATGCCCGGAAATCACAACCTGGATGCCTTGGAGCGCAGCGGCATTCGGGTATTTACGAATTTGGCCCGGCAGACCCCGGGCTGCCGGACGCTGACCATCGGGGAGCCGGACCTGGACACCCCGGAGGTCATCCAAAAAGCCGCCGTAGAGGCCCTGCAAAGGGGACAGACCCATTACGCCCCCAACCAGGGTACGGAGAGCCTGCGCAAAGCCATTGCCGAATTCGAAACGAAGCGTGGGCGGCCTACAAACCCCAGGGAAATTTTGGTGACGGTAGGCGCCACCCAGGCCCTGAACGTGGCCCTTACCGGCATTCTGAACCCGGGAGACGAGGTTATTATCCCCACCCCGGCCTTTTCCCTGTACGACAGCATCACCAAGGCCGCCGGGGGAAAGAGCGTCTTCCTGGATGTTTCCAAAACCGGCTTCCAGATTACAAAAGAAGCCATGAATGCGTGCCTGACGGACAAAACAAAGGCCATTGTTCTCAATTCCCCCAACAACCCCACAGGCGTTGTGCTGAACCGGGATAGCCTGGAGGCGGTGGCGGAAGTTGTACGCCAGCGGGAAATGTACCTGATCTGCGACAATGTGTACGGGGCCCTGAGCTACGGAGACTGCCCGGATTTGTCCCTGGAGGAAAGCCTGCGGGAAAAGACCATCCTGTGCCAGAGCTTTTCCAAGCCCTATGCCATGACCGGCTGGCGGGTAGGCTATCTGGCTGCCCCGGAGGCCCTGGTGGGGCGGCTGCTGCTTTTGTCTGCCGCCCAGATTGCCGCCGTGCCTACCTTTGTCCAGGCCGCGGCAGAGGCGGCTCTGCAGGTGGATACCACCCCCATGCGGGAAATCTACCGGAGAAGACGGAATTATGTAACCTCGAGGCTCCGGGAAATGGGCCTGTCCTTCCCGGAACCGGAGGGTGCCTTTTATGTCTTTGTAAATATCCAAAAATACGGAATCCCCTCCTGGGAATTTTGCAGGCGGATGATTGAAGAGGGCCGCCTGGCCGCCGTCCCGGGGGTGTGCTTCGGTACGGAAGGGTATATCCGCCTCAGCTACTGCTACGGCGACGAAGAGCTGAAAGCGGGGCTGGACAATCTGGAAGGATTTTTAAAAATGCTGGAGTGAGTATCCATTCCCCGCCGTTCTCAAACGGAAAGCCGCTGCGAATTTGATCGTTCGCAGCGGCGTTTTTACGCGTATTTTTCAATGACCTTGGTCAGAATCGGCAGCAGCTGCTGCTTGCGGGACAGGAGCCCTTCGTGGAAGGGGTGGTCCTGGCCGGGGAAGGCTTCCTTGGCCCAGGCGGTGCGGTTGCCGCCGAAGTAGAGAATGGAGCCGTTTTCCTGAATGCTGGTAAAGGCCAGCACGGACAGGTCCAGGTCCTTCTTTTCCGCGAATTTGTCCAGGGCGGCGTCAATTTCCCCGTCGTCCAGGTGCAGCTCCTCCGTGGTGGCCAGGATGACCTGGGAGATGGAGAGCTTGCAGCCGGACACATCAAAGATCTTCATATCCGTCTTGATGAGCTCCGAGGGGTTGGAATCCACCTTGGAGGCAGTGGCCGTGAACATCTCGTTGGCAAATTCCTCCACATCCAGGTCCGCAATGGCGGCCAGAATGTTGGCGGTGGATTTGTCCTTTTCCGTAGTGGTGGGGGAGTGGAAGTTCAGGGTGTCGGAGAGAATGGCGCCCAGCATGAGCCCCGCCAGGTTTACGGGGATGGGAATCTGGTTTTCCCGGAAGATGGTAGCCACGATGGTGCAGGTGGAGCCCACAATCTCGTTGCGGAACTGGACGGGGTACTGGGAGGAGAAGTCGCTGATCCGGTGATGGTCGATGACCTCCAGCACCTGGGCCTTCTCAATGGCCCGGACGGACTGGGGAAATTCGTTATGGTCAACCAATATCAGCTTTTTGCTGGGGGCCTGCATGATGTGGTACCGGGATACATAGCCAAACAGGGTGCCGTCCTCCTGGGTAACGGGATAGGCGTGGTACCGGGTTTGCAGCATTTTCCGGCCCACATCTTCTGCCAGCTCCTGGGTGCGGAAGGAAGCCAGCTCCGTTTTCATGATCTGGCTGACGCTTGGGGAGAAGTAGATATACCGCAGGGTGTTCATGCCCCCGTGGCCGGAAAGCAGGATAGAGCAGCGGTGTGCCTTCGCAGTTTCCATAACATCTTCGGAAATCTCCTGGGCCCATACCACTATCAGCATTCCGGCCCCCATTTCGATGACGCATTTCTGGGCTCTGGGGTCGTTGCCGCAGACCACGATCCGCCCGGCCACATCGTAATTTTTGAGCCGGGGCTCTTCGGTCATTGCAATGACGCTGACCTTGCCGTTGAGCTGCATATCCGGGGCATCGTAGACAATGGTGCCGTCCAGGGTCTTGCGAAAGTTTTCCAGAGGGGTTTTTGCCATAATGGCAATGGACCGGGCGGTATCGTACAGGCCGATGACGGAAATATCGGATTTGGTGAGAAAACCGATGAGCTTTTTGTTTTCGTCCACTACGCCGCAGTAGGTCCGGTTGTATTTCTGCATCTGCTGCAGGGATTCAAAAATAGTGGTATCCGGGAAAATAAAGCTGGGGGGATCCATGGGTACCTCCGCCAGGGTTACCCGGGCATCGGTGAGCAGCTGGGGCTCCGGGAAGCCAAAGCGGGAAAGCAGATACTTGGTCTCCCCGTTCAGCTTGCCCAGGCAGCAGGGGACCGACGGGACCCCCAGGGAGCGCTTGAAGAAGGAATAGGCAATGGCCGAGGCCACGGAATCCGTATCCGGATGCTGGTGACCGGTGATGTAAACAGGCGTTTTTTTCATGGGGAAGTCCTTTCTGAGGAACGTATTCTTTTGTAGTTTCTTTTTACCATTTTACCACAGAAACTTTTTGTCGTCAATGGAAGGAAAATTTGTCGACGAAATGTCGAATGCTGCTGAAAAACTTCGGATTTTCGGCCTCTGCACGGGTTATCGTCGATTCCGGACGAGCGAATGTTCCCCCTGCGCTATTGCAAAACCCTTGCCTTTATGGTAAATTATTGGTGTCGCACGCGGCGGTATCCGCCGTACATGGGGTATTTCAAGTTGACAGGAGAGGAATGTATGGAACATCAAACCACCGTATTCATTGCGGATAGTTCGGAGGAGTTCTGCGCCGGCCTGACGGCGGCTCTGGCAAATACGGAACGCTTCCAGGTTGTGGGCACCGCCGGAGACGGCGAGCAGGCCATCCGCCTGATCGGAGAGAGAAAGCCCGATGTGCTGGTTCTGGATCTGATGCTCAGCAAGCAGGATGGCATCAGTGTGCTGAAAGCCATCGCCGGTATGGACCACCGTCCGGCCACTCTGGCTACATCGGGATTTATTACGGATTATGTGGCTTCTGCCGCATCCAGCCTGGGCGTCCGGTATCTGATGCTGAAGCCCTGTGATATGTCGGCTCTGGTGGAGCGCATGGAAGAAATCCGGGGAGGGGAGAGCCTCCGGACCACTCCGCCCCGCCGGGCCGACAAGACCAGCATCGAGAGCATGGTGACCAATATCATCCACGAAATCGGCGTCCCCGCCCACATCAAAGGCTACCAGTACTTGCGGGAGGCCATTATGATCGCCGTGGAGGACATGGATGTGATCAACGCCATCACCAAGGTCCTGTACCCCCAGGTGGCCAAGACCTTCCAGACCACCCCAAGCCGGGTAGAGCGGGCCATTCGCCACGCCATCGAGGTAGCCTGGGACCGAGGGGACCTGGACACCCTGCAAAGCTTCTTTGGCTACACGGTGAGTAATACCAAGGGCAAGCCCACCAATAGTGAGTTCATCGCCCTGATCGCGGACAGGCTCCAGCTGCAGCTCAAGAGCGCGGAGATGGTACAGTATTGAAGCAAAATCCACAGCCCGTTTCCCTAAAAGAGGGGACGGGCTGTGGAATCTTTTACGTTTCAAAGACGGCAGACCAAAGAAATTCACGCAGGAACAAATTGAATTGGCATTGTCGCTTTTGGAACAGGGGAAGACCTATCGGCAGATTACCCAGATGACAGGGATCAGCAAAAGCACACTGATAAGAGCAAGAAACCAGGGAGTATGATGCTCCCTGGTTTTTACTCAAGAGGTTCAACACCAGGAGCCATAAAACCCAAATCTGAGAGTTGAGAATTGATTTTGGCAGCAAGTATCTTTTGGCGTTTACTTAGGGTTTCGAGATGGAGTTGTGCTGCGTCTATTTTTTTGGTTGCTTCCTTGACTTGCCACCAACCAATATCCCACCTTTGAATCCTGTAGTCTAACCACCGAACGGTATTAAGTTTCTCAAACACACATTTGTACAAGGTTCGTGCTGCATTCAAGACATCCAACGCTTCCTGAGATAACGAAGCATTTTCAAGCCATTTAGCGAGGAAACGATCTTCGTTTGCAGAGAACAACTGAGAACGAAGATCAGATAACGGGCAACTCCATGTTGTAACTTCCGAAAGCAAAAACGGGAACATCTGATTCTCAATCTGATAGACAGTACCTTTGTATTCAATATCCTTTAACGCAACTGTGTTATTAGATGGGGCAAAAGCACTCCACACTACGCAATCAGAAATAAAGTCATTGGGCAGAGGCTCAGAAAAAGGCTGATAAAATTGATCTCTATCATTTGTCCATGATGCCTTTGGTATGCGACGAACAGCATGTACGACCATGGACTGCTCAAAATTCCCGGGAACAACAGAATAACCGCCAGCACTTGCATAAGGGCCTGAGAAAATAGCAACATAGTTTTGATTTTGCATGTCATTGCCTTTGCTCATTAAGGAACAAATAAAATTGTCAGCAATTCGATCCCGAACATCCGTGCTTCTTTGACCGATGTTTAACGCACTGCTAAATGGGGGGAAGGTTTGCGTATTCCTGTATCTGACTGCCCATTTGCTTAAAAAAGAATCTCTTTCACTTGTCAGAACTTGCTTTGTTCCCACTTTTTCACAATCTTCATTGTAGACATCTAAAATGATTTTTTGAGAATCCAATGCGATTTGCTTCCTGAGATTCCATACCAAAAAACCAACAGGGAACTTACCTTTACTACCAGGAAAATGCTCTGAAGAGAAAATGAAACCTCTTTCAAATTTGTATCTAAAAACTTGATCTCTTAAACGCTGATCGTTGTTGGAATTTAGATATTTAATCTTTGAGAACAGCCCCAGGAATGCATGTTTCCCATTGAACTCGCTGGAGATTCGGTAAAGGAACTGTGAGAATAGCTCTCTGCTTGTCTCACCCAATCCAGTTTTTTCCATTAGCTTCTGGATGTTGGTCATTGAAATATCATCTTTTGATTTTTTACCAATCTCATTGCCCGTCTTATTACTTGTGGCAAAAGGCGGATTGATAAAAATAATCCATGAAATTTCAGGATTTGCTAAATCAGCAACAAGATTTGGAGGCATTTTGGGCGTTACTCCAAAAGGTGTTGAGCCGGGGTTCGCAATACGAAAAGCATCATCATTCAGATAATCATATTGAAACACTGTTGCGGATGGATATATTTTCTTGCAGTATGCAGCGTCATCGTCCAGAAGGGTGGAGATGTAGCAGTATTTCAGTGCAGAACTTGGTAGCATAAACTCTAAGTTACCCGTTCCTGCCGCCATGTCCCAAATTCTCCAATTACCAGATAGGTACTTTTTTGGGCCTACTGTTCTTTCAATGTATTCAAATGCTTTGGACGCAAAGGAGATTGGGGTGTAAAATTCGCCTGTAAAACGTCGCATGAAGTCTTCAGATAGTCTGTCAATTTTCTGGCGAATTGCTTTGATTTCACTGGGATTATCAATCTTTTCGTAAATACTCCAAAAATATTGGTATTCCTTCATAGGAATGCTTTTGGAAGCAGAACCATCGCTCAGACGGAACAAAACTTCGCTGTCACCAATTATTTGGGATCGCCCTGATTCAATATCCGATACAAAGTATTCAGACGGCTTATGCCCATTTTGTACATAGCGACCAAACAGGGATTCCCAATATGTATAGACAGAAGTAAAGTTATCTTCTGTAATTGCCTTTTTATTAGAGTCCAAGAACGATGCCTGCGTTTGAACAGCAATAGCATCTCTAAACTGGGCTTCATCTTCAACATTCTCAAAAGAATAAACATGGATGTTTTCAATCAGTTTGGATTGTTTAAGAGCTTCGATGAGGATAGGACAGGGCTGACTAGCCGCACGATCCCAGTCGTACTTTTTGCTTGCACTGATGAAAGAACTAAAATCTGAAGTGGTAACAAAGAATCCCTCGTCTTTATCTACAATGCAAATCGTAGGAGGAACAGGGTCGTTGGTTTTTCCGTACTTCAATCTTCTAATATAGTACAGAGTTTGTGCAACAGCTTTGGCTCGAACGGTTCTGCTTTTGAAGTTTTGGCAGTGCTTAAACTCGAATAGAATCTGAGGTGTATACAAGTCAATCCTATTTCGTGTGTTATATTTAATCTTGAAATATTTAGCAAACTCCGCTTTTACTTCTTCTTCCTCTCGGCAGTGTTTGAGCATATCAAATAGTCGCTTTGCCATTCTCGCCACCTCTATTTCTCGAAAGTACAGTAATTATAGTACATTTATGACGAATTTGGAATAGTGAAAAAAAGATTTTGAAAATTAATTACAATATTTCCTGTTATTATTTAGAAAATGCTGTTATAATAGCCACACAATAGATACATCAAAGGGGATATTGCCATGACAGAATTAGAATTTAATAAAAACTACTGGTCTTATTACATACTTCTTGAAGAAAGGTTTTTGAAACTAAAAAACTACATTGAATTTGATTGTGATAACTATGCCTGTTATTCATGCGAACTTCTGTCATATTTGCAGACAATTTGCTCTGAAATAGATGTTATCTTCAAGGAAATTTGTGGCTATCCTGGAGAAAAGTATAAAAACATGGGAAACTACTGTGTAGATCACCGTCGTAATTGCCCGGATTTGGTGAACCGTCGTGTTCATGTTGATTACTTCGGAGTAGAAATCCAGCCATTCAAAGACTTGACCGAAAATACATTAATACAATGGTGGTCAGCATATAATGGCGTAAAACATTCAAGAATTACCAATTATAAAAATGGCAACCTAGAAAATGTGTTATTTGCCTTGGCTGGTTTATATGTTTTGGAAAAAGAATTGTACAAATTCATTACAGGAAATGAGAAAATGAACCCGGAATCTGAATTTATGCACATGGTTGGGTGGGCTGAAAGTGTACATATTTTGTTTTAATTCTTCCCAAAACAATGCTTTTCTCTTTCCTGTTGGTATTCTATACTACTTGAAAGTACACTTTCAAAGGAGTGGTACTCATGGCTGATGAAATTGTCTACAAGAAAGTAACTCGAAAAGCTGACAAAGGTTTGAAGGGAAAAGTTGTTGCCAAGCACGGCAAGCAGACCAACCAAAAGCTGAAGCCCTATGTCGTTTTAGAGTATCTCCTAAAATACTCCGATGAAAACAACACCAAATCCGCCTATGACATCATCGGCTACCTTGAAGACTGTGGCATTTCTGCGGAACGCCGCTCCATTTATCGGGACATTGAGGACATCAACCGCATTATGCTTATGCTCCAAGAGGACATAGATTTGGACGAAGCGGACAGGATGTTTGCCGAAGCGGAAGAGTCAGGCGATGAAGAAGAACTGAATGAACTGAAAACTGTCCTATACGATAAGAACAAGAAGGGCTTTTATGTGCGGCAGCGGAAGTTTGAGGTTTCCGATATGCGGCTTTTGGCGGAATGCGTTTATGCTGCCAAATTCATTGCGGAAGGACAGGCCAAGCGCCTGGTAAATGTAATCTGCGATTTTGTCAGCGAGGAACAGGCGGAGAAAATCCGCCACAACGCATTTCTGACTGACCGTGTGAAAACAGACAACAAAAGCGTTATGAACAATATCGCTGCCATCAACGATGCTATGAGCCGCCACCTGGACGGCGAACCCCACACGCCGGAGAAGATCACCTTCAAATACCTGAAGTATTCCGTCAGTGATATGAGCAAGCAAGTGGAACGCCGCCACGGAGCCAGATATACGATCAGCCCGTTCCAGCTGCTTATCAACGACGGTAACTATTACCTTCTGGCTTTCGATGATTACGCCCAGGATATGAGAACCTATCGAGTTGACCGCATGAAGGACATTCGCTTTACAGGAGAGCCAAGGGACGGCGAAGAGGCGTTCAAGCAAATCGACCTGAAAACATACACCAAGCGGGTCTTCTCCATGTACGGCGGCGAACAGCGCCTTGTAGAGATTCGTTTCATCAATCCGCTTCTGGATGCGGTGGTTGACCGTTTCGGCACAAAGGATGTCCAGTATGCCAGAGTAGACGATACCCACTTCGGCGTAACCGCAAAGGTAGAAATCAGTGACCAGTTTTTCGGCTGGATTTTAGGTTTTGGCAACAAAGCAAAGCTATTATACCCTGATGATGCTGTGGTACAATTCAAAAGTTATCTGGATGGCGTGAGAGAGATGTACTGAATAGAAATGTCAGAGGATTGGAAACACCTCTGACATTTTTGCTTATGCGGAATCGATATATTTTGAGGCTATATTTGAGAAAAAGTCACGAAATTGATTGACTAATGATCTATAATGTGTTTATAATAAGTCGGAGGAGGTATTGCCTTATGTTAGTGATGTTTAGATTTAAAAATTATGGTCCATTTAAAGATGAAACAATTTTTGATATGCGAGCAGTTAGCTCCTATAAAGAACATCCATATAATCTGATTACAAGAAAAGATGGAAATTCATTCCTAAAAGTTGTAGCAATCTACGGTGCTAATGCCAGCGGAAAATCTAGTTTCGTTGACGCATATAGATACTTTTTGAAAATTGTTCAGGATTCTTTTCATAAGAATAACAAAGACAAAGAAGAGTCTATTCTTGCGCAATATCATTACCCTTTCTTTTTTGATGAAGAATCTTATGAAGCAGACACAGAATTTGAAGCAGTGTATCATCTTGAGGATAACGAGTATAGATACGGTTTCATTTATAATGATACTTGTATTAAATACGAATGGCTGTATAAAAAATCACTCCCATCAGGTCGCCAGAGTCGAATTCTTGAAAGAAGTCCTGAAAAAATTGAATTTGGTGCATCTGTAAAAAAAGCTTGTGAAAAATACTTGGATGACATTGATTCCGATGTGCTGGTTCTATCTTTTCTCAGTAGCTTAAAATTAAGAAGTCATGTATTTACTGATACGATTTATTGTATTTCCGACATTCTGCCGTTATCATTTTCATGTGAAGGTCAAGCTGAGATTATGCTTAATCGTTACTTTGAAAAAGATTTCAATGAGGAAGAAAAGCCACGCCTGTTATCGTTTTTGAAAGCAATTGATGTTGGAATTAGAGATATTTCCGTAGAGAAAAATAAAGGGAAGACTGTTGTAACAACATATCATGTTGGAGAGAATGGAAAGCTGTATAACTTTCCACTGGAGATTGAATCTGATGGAACAAGACGTGCAATTGCAATCTATTCTTTTATCCGAATTGCTGCCCTAAACAATAAAGGCTTGATGATTGATGAGTTTAACAGTCAACTTCATCCACTTCTACAGAAGTACCTTATCACGTTATTCTACGAAGAAAGCGATCATGGACAACTGATTTATACTACTCACGACACTACATTGCTTGACAAGCAATTTATGAGAAGAGATCAGATCTGGTTTACGAGCAAAGATGAGGCAGGGCGGTCTTCTCTTTATTCCCTTGCGGAATTTAAAGTAAGAAATGACAAATCGTTTGGCAAAGATTACCTAGGTGGTGTGTATGGCGGTATCCCTATTCTTAAACAGTTCTCTTTTAAGGAGGGGTAAGAATGGGTACTGATGACTTGTTTAAAAAGAAACGAGCAAAATTACAAGAACGTAAGAGAGAATTACTCACTCCAAAACCTAATTCCTTTTTGATTGTTTCTGAAGGAAAGAAAACAGAACCGTTATATTTTGAAGGACTTGCCAAATACATTAACGATAAATATGGTCAGAGCATCGATATTGAAAAACCAACAATAACAGCTCAGGGGGAGGGAAAATGCACCATAAGTCTTGTGCAAGAGACTGCGAAGATTGTACGCAATGCTAATATTGTATATAGCCAAGTATGGGTGGTGTTTGATAAAGATGATTTTCAGGACTTCGACGAGGCAATTGAATTAGCAGAAAAATATGGTTTTAGGGTTGCATGGAGTAATCAGTCTTTTGAATATTGGATATATCTTCATTTTAACTATTCTGATTCAGCTTTGCACAGAGATGACTTGACGAGAAAGCTGAGTGAAATTTTTAAAAGCTGGGGAATTAGTAAAAATGGTTATAAAAAGAACGATCCCGATGTATTTAACCTTGCGATTACACACGGTAGTTTAAAAACAGCAGTGAATAATGCAACACGGATTGAACAGTCTTATGACGATACAATGAAAGCATCCCAGCGTGATCCTTGTACAATGGTTCATCATTTGATCCTTGAATTAAAACCGTATATTGCCGAATTGTTAAAGTAAAGATGTTAAAAAGGAGTAAGAAACGTGAATGCTTCTTACTCCTTTTATGTTTTCTTCTGGTTTATTTCCGGATGCGCTGCTTCTCCTTTGTGAACTGCGCCAATGGGGAAAGGGTGTCGTAGCTATCTGTTAAATCCGTATCGTAGATAGCGCAATAGTGTTTCGTCATGGCAAGGGTGCTGTGACCAAGCAGCTTTTGGAGCATAAAGGCATCCCCGCCGCAATCCACAAGGTACTTTCGGGCAAAGGTGTGGCGGAACAGGTGGATGCTTGTTCGGGAAACGCCCCGACGATGATTATATTTCTTGATTGCGCAAGCCAAAGCGTTTTCAGACATCATTTCCCCGTAGACCGTGCAAAACAAATAGTCTTCAGGTGCGCCGCCACGAATGACCATATATTCCGATAGAATCTTTACCATTTGGCTGCACAGCGGAACCGATTGCAATTTTCCTGTTTTGGTGTGGCTGTAGATGGCCCGTTTATCTGCCAAAGAAACATCTCTGTTTTGAATACTGCGGATGGTTCCAGCACGGCAGCCGGAATTTATTAGGAAGTTTACAATCACCCAATTCCGGAATTCGCAGAAATCGCAGTCCTTTGCGGGCTTTTTCAAAAGGGCGATCAGTTCTTCGCCTGTGTAAGACCCTTTTACGGTTTCCTTGTCCTGAATATTGGGAAGACTTAAATCCGTGTAGCCCTCTCCTCTGCACCATTTCAGGAATGTGCGGAATACTCTTGCATAGCTGCTGATTGTATTGGGAGATACCCCGCTTTTGCGCAGGGAAACAAGCATGGAATCCAGATCGTCCTTCGTCAGTTCGTCAAAAGTCTTCGTCATGTCCAGGTGGTAGCTCAGAGCATGGAAGTGTCGGTTGTAAGTAAGAATCGTCTTATCCGTCACCCCCTTTGCCGCTTGCGCTTTCACGAAGCGAGGAAACGCCTCTTCAATCTTCCAACTTTTTTGCGTCATTTGAATCCGCATTTTTGCCATAAATTAGACCCACTGCCTTTCTCAGAAATTGAGGTTCGGGCAGTGGGTCTAGTAATAGAAATCAGAGTATGCAAAATCCCCTAGAAGCGCTAGAGCTTCTAGGGGATTTGGTGACCCGCCGGGGATTCGAGGAAATTATGGAGATGCCCCCGTCGAGCCGGGGGCATCCAAGCTGCCGCCGGCAGCTTGATTGAATGGGTTCGAATCCCCCATACCGCCTGAACGAAAAGAGACCACCGCCGATGGCGATGGCCTCTTTTCATTTGGTGACCCGCCGGGGATTCGAACCCCGGACCCACTGCTTAAAAGGCAGTTGCTCTGCCAACTGAGCTAGCGGATCATGTTGGCTGGGATGGCCGGATTTGAACCGACGAATGCCAGAGTCAAAGTCTGGTGCCTTACCGCTTGGCGACATCCCAATATTTGACCGGGCACACTGAGCATTATAACATAGATGTGCCGGGTTTGCAAGTGTTTTTTCTTCGGAGAATGGGAAGCGTTTCGGGGAGAACCGGAAAATTCGGAATTTTCCCGGGGCGGGATTTTTCCGGGAAAGGGGCAGGGGACGGCCTCTGTTTGCGAATTTGTTTCCAAATCATATTGCTTTACAAGAAAATCCATGATATAGTATACCAAATACTTACCCGGAGGCGCATATGAAGACCCTTTTGCATATCTGCTGTGCCCCCTGCGCCAATCAGTGCATTGATGTTCTGCGGGGGGACCATTTTGAGGTGACCGGCTACTGGTACAACCCCAATATCCATCCCTTTACGGAGTACCGGGCCCGGCGGAACTGCCTGCGGGAGTACGCCCAGACCATCGACCTGCCCCTTTTGGAGCGCAACGACTACGGCCTGCGGCCCTTTGTCCGGGCGGTGGCCGATGACATTGAAAACCGCTGCGTCAAGTGCTACGAGTTCCGGCTGCTTGAGGCGGCCCGGATGGCCAAGGAAGGGGGCTTCGACAGCTTTACCTCCTCTTTGTTCATCAGCCCCTATCAGAAGCATGAGCTTATGAAAGAGGTGGCGGAGCGGGCGGCCCTGGAGTACGGCGTGGAGTTCCTGTACCGGGATTTCCGCCCCTATTTCCGGGCCGGTCAGGAGCGGGCCCGGGAGCTGGGCTTTTATATGCAGAAGTACTGCGGCTGCGTCTTTTCCGAGGAAGAGCGGTATTTGAAGAAGAGTAAGATCATCCCCTGAGAATTCACAAAACGGTTTGAAACCTTTGGGGATTGCCCCGCAAGGGGATTCCCTTCGGTCACCACACCAGTCTGCGGACCGGTTCGCAATGACAATAAGAAAGTGAGAAAAGAATGGATCAAATGGAATTTTCCGTACCCTGCCTGTTTGGCCTGGAAGGGCTGGCCGGGGACGAATTAAGAAGACTGGATATGCAGAATGTCCGGGTGGAAAACGGCCGGGTGCTGTTTTCCGGCGACGGCCTGGCCCTGGCCAAGGCCAACGTATGCCTGCGCACCGGCGAGCGGGTGCTGATTGTGCTGGCGGATTTTAAGGCCGCCACCTTTGAAGAGCTGTTCCAGGGCGTTTATAATACCCCCCTGGAAAACTTTATCCCCAAGGACGGCTGCTTCCCGGTGAAGGGCCACTGCCTGAACAGCCAGCTTATGAGCGTGCCGGACTGCCAGGCCATTGTGAAAAAGGCCGCATCCAGGCGGCTGGGCGAAAAATACGGCGTCAGCTGGCTGCCGGAGACCGGGGCAAAGTACCAGCTCCAGTTCTCCCTGATGAACGACCGGGTCCAGCTGTACCTGGATACCACCGGGCCGGGGCTCCACAAGCGGGGCTACCGGGCCAACGGCAACGATGCCCCCCTGCGGGAGACGCTGGCGGCTGCTATGGTAATGCTGACCAGGTACCGGGGCCGGGAGTTCCTGTGGGACGGCTTCTGCGGCAGCGGCACCATTCCCATCGAGGCGGCCATGATCGCCAAGAACAAGGCCCCCGGGGCCTACCGCCGGTTCTCCGCCGAGGCCTTTGCCTGGCTGGACCCCAAGCTCTGGGGTCAGGTCCGCACCGAGGCCAAGGATAAGGAATTCCACGGCAACTACCGCATCCTGGGCTCCGACAACGACCCCAAGTGCGTGTCCCTCTCCATGGCCAATGCCCGGAAGGCTGGGCTGGGAGACCTGATTGAGTTCCGGGACGGGGACGCCACCAAGATGAGCCTGCCCTGCGACGAGGGCATCTTCATTGCCAATCCCCCCTACGGCCAGCGGATGATGGAGCAGAAGAGCGCCCAGCGGCTGTACGCCGACCTGGGGCGGCACCTGAAATTTGCCGACGGCTGGAAAAAGTATATCATCACCTCCGAGCCGGAGTTTGAGCATTACTTCGGCAAACGGGCGGATAAGAAGCGGAAGCTCTACAACGGCATGATTAAGTGCGACTACTATATGTACACGGGCGCGCCCAGAAAGAAAGAGAAATGAAGCATCTGTTCCTCATCAACCCTGCGGCGGGAAGCTTTGATCGGACCAAGGCAGTGAGCAAAACCATTGTAGAATGCTGCCGGGGGCTGGACTACCGGGTGGAGATTTCCCAGGCCCCCGGGGACTGCTTCCGTCTGGCCCGGGAGGCTGCCCGGACCGGGGAGGACTATCGCATCTACGCCTGCGGCGGGGACGGCACCCTGAACGAGGTAGCCGCCGGGGCAGCGGGGTTCCCAAATGCTGCGGTAACGGTGCTGGCCGGGGGCAGCGGCAACGACTTTGTTCGGCTGTTCTCCGAGCCCAGGGCCTTCCGGAGCTTAGAGCGGCTTCTGGACCCGGAGGAGGCGGTGCTGGACATGATCCGCTGCAACGGCCGTCTGGCATTAAACATCTGCTCCGTGGGACTGGATGCCCGCATCGGTACGGATGTGGCCAGCTATAAACGGCTGCCGCTGCTGCATGGCTTCCGGGCCTATGCGGCCTCCGCAGTGGTCAACGTAGCCCGGGGCGTCAGTCAGCACCTGCGGGTGGACATTGACGAAACCCGCCTGGACGAGGAAATGACCATGGTCTGCGTCTGCAATGGGCGCTACTATGGCGGCGGTTTCTGCCCGGTGCCCACGGCGGACCCCACCGACGGGGTTTTGGAGGTGCTCACCGTCAAAAAAGTGACACGGCTCCAGGTGCCGGGGCTCATCGGCAAATATAAGGCCGGCCGCTACCGGGAGCTGCCGGAATTCATCCGCCATTACAGGACGAAGGAACTGACCATCACTGCCGACGGCCCCACCGCCGTGAACCTGGACGGGGAGCTGATGAAGGCAGAAAAGATTCACATCGCTCTGGCAGAGGAAAAGCTGCGGTTCTTTTATCCCAAGGGCCTGGAAGGGCTGTAAAATACCTCTTGCAGCTCCAAAGAATCCGTCCTGCGGGCAGGTGAAATACCGCCTGCGCGGTAAGAAATGCTTGATATAAAAAACTGCACCGCCCGGAGGCTTGGATAAGAGCTCCGGGCGGTGTATTCAATATGGAAAATTACAGCAGTGCGCCGCTCTTTCGGTCCAGGTACCCGGCCGCATCCTCTGCCCAGGAGTACTGGGCCATGAATTCGCCGGTATAAAGGCCCTGGCCGTCCTCTTTGCCCTCTTCCATCCGGTAAAAGTCGCGGCCCACCTGGCTTATATCCAGAGCCAGGCTGCTGCTTTTATGATCATCCGCTGGAAGCGACAAAGGGCTACTGCAGCCGCTGAAGAAGCTGCGCAATGGCTTGGGCCAGTACCGGCAAGGCAGCCAGGGCTTCTGCATGGGTGTTTCCGGCGCCGCCGATTTCAATAAGCAGGCAGCCGGGGCTCAGGTCCTGATTGAAGCGTTGAGGCCGCAGGCAGGTTGGCCGGGTGATTCCCGGACTGATGCGCTCCAAAAGGGCTTGGAGCTTCAGCGCCAGGGAAAGATTTTTCTGCCAGTTCGGGTTGGAAAGCCGGGCGTCGGTGCCCACTACCAGCATGATTTGGGCGGCAGAAGCACCTTCTACGTTGGCAAGCGGCCGCAGTTGGCCGGAGGCGGTATCCGCGGCATCCCGATGGAGGTCCAGGCTCAGGGCAAGGGAGGGCGTGTCCTTTAAGTACTGCCGGACCGTTTTCCGGGAATGACTGTAGGCGGCATTGTAGGAAGGATAGTCGTGGAGGGTTTCGTCCCGGACGGTTTCAATACCAAGCGCTTCCAGTTCTGTTTTCAGGGCAGCCCCCAAAGAGAGTACGTTATAGTCCGGGTCCAGCGTCCGGTAGGCAGCGGATTCCAGGTAGTTCTCCTGCGTTTTGGTATAGCTTTCTGTGGCGTGGGTGCTGTACAAAAGCACCTGGGGGCCCTCTGATTCCGGAAGTGTCATTTCTGCCCGTAAAAGGGCCATAGGGTCCACATTCAGGCCGGCGGTATTGTAGAGGGAGACCGTATCCGCTTCCGTAAATACCAGGGGTTCCGGCGGGGCGGGGGCCTCCGTCGCTTCGGTGGTCTCAACGGGGGCCGCTTGAGCAGGCGGGGGAGACTCCGGCGGGTAAGCAAATACAGGTTCCGACAAAGAAGACCGGACAGCTTGTCCGGTCTCTGAATTTATAAGGATGGCTTTGAGCTTTGCGGGATACCCTTCGGAGCACAGCCGCAGAAGCAGCGAACAGACCACCACCCAGGAACCAAACCGCAGGCTTTTTTCGTAGGATGTCAAGGGGATCACCTCCCAGGAAATGTGTTTTATTCACCGTCTGTCGGTTTCCGCCATTTGGGCCTGGCCTTCAGCGTTACCCGCAGCTCCCGGAAAAAGGCCTGCATCAGCTCTTTCACCTCCGCTTCCAGAAGTCCCCCTTCCGTCTGGGGGTGGTGGTTAAAATTCATGGAGAACAGGTCACATACCGACCCGCAGGCACCGAACTTCTCGTCCCGGGCTCCGAATACTACCTTTGGGATTCTCGCCTGCAAAATGGCCCCGGCGCACATGGGGCAGGGCTCCAAGGTTACATACAGGGTGCACTTCCACAGCCGCCAGCCTCCCAAGGTGCTGCAGGCCTGCCGGATGGCCTCAATCTCCGCGTGGCACAGGGCGTTCTTCCGCTCCTCCCGCCGGTTCCGGCCCCGGCCGACAATGGCTCCGTCGCATACAACGACGCAGCCTACCGGTACCTCTCCGGCCGCAAAAGCCTCCTGGGCCAGGCGAAAAGCCTCCTGCATATAATCCAAATCTTCCATTCCCAATGCCTCCTTTTGGAGCTATCATACCCAAGGATACCGGCACCGTCAAGGGAAAGTATATATCCGTTTCCGGAAATAATCCCACGAAAGCCCCCGCTTTACTTTGCGGGGGTTTTCTGGTATGATGGGGGAAAACAAAGCCATATACGGAGGTGTCTCCCCTGAAAACACGAAAAATGGTTCTTTTGGCACTGCTTACGGCCATTGCCCTGACCATCTTTATGATCGAAGCTCAGATCCCGGCCCCGGTGCCCATCCCGGGGGTTAAGCTGGGGCTGAGCAATATCGTTACCGTCTTTACCGTATGCCTCATGGGCCCCGGCGCGGGGGTGGCGGTGCTGGCGGCCAGAATTTTTTTGGGTGCCATCTTTGCCGGAAACTTCAGCACCATTCTCTACTCTGCCGGGGGCGGGTTCCTGGCCATTTTGGTGACCATCGCCCTGCGGAAAATTCTGAAGGACAACCAGCTTTGGGTGGCGGGCTGTGCCGGTGCCGTGGCCCACAGTGTGGGACAGATGATTGTGGCGGTGCTGGTCTCCGGAACCCCGGGACTTATGATGTACCTGCCCATTATGATTGCCATCAGTATTATTACCGGATGCTTTACCGGGTTTTGCGCCCAGTTTTTATGGAATCGAGGAAATCGCTTTTGGAAAACTATTTTCAAATGAATTTACCCAAGGGCAAAATTGACGCCATCTCCAATTTGGGCCTGGCCCACATTGGGGACGGCGTATTTGAGCTGCTGTGCCGCAGCTATCTCTGTGCCCAGGGGCATACCAATGTATTGGAGCTGCACAAGCGCACGGTGGCTATGGTCAAGGCCCCGGCCCAGGCGGCTTTTATTGACCGGCTCCTGCCGGAGCTGACCCAGGAGGAGCTGGACTACTACCGCCGAGGCAAGAATGCCCATGTCCACGCCGTCCCCAAGGGGGCTACCCCTGCCCAGTATGCCAAGGCTACGGGGTTAGAGGCTCTGTTCGGGCGGCTTTACCTGGAGGGAAAGACGGAGCGGATTAATCAGCTCTTCTGCCTGGGGCTGGAAGGAGGAGAAGACCATGGCCTTTGATGCCCAATACCTATCCTGCGTTTTAAAGGAAACGGAGGAAAAGTGCGCCTGTGCCCGGGTGGAGAAAATCTACCAGCCCAGCCGGGATACTCTGATTTTCCTTTTGCGGTGCCAGCAGGGCCGGGAAAAGCTGCTGATTGCCGCCAACCCCACCGCCCCCCGGCTGCACCTGACCTCCGCTTCCCCGGAAAATCCCCCGGAGCCCCCTATGTTCTGTATGTTCCTGCGGAAGCACCTGTTGGGGGCAAGGCTGAATTCCATTCGCCAGATCCCCATGGAGCGGGCAGCCTTTTTTACCTTTGACTGCACCGACGAAATGGGCTACCCCATCCAAAAGACAATGGTGGCGGAGCTCATGGGCCGGACCTGCAATGTGTACCTCTTAGGCCCCGACGGGCGGATTTTGGACTGCCTGCGCCGGGTGGGCCTGGACGAAACCAGCCGCCCCGCCTTGCCGGGGCTCAACTACCAGGCCCCCTCCAAGGTGGAAAAGCAGGACCCCAAGGCCTTGGACGAGCAGGGCTTTGCCGCCATTCTTTCCGCCCCTGGGGCGGATGTGCTCTGCGACCGGCTGATGGATGCTTTGGGCGGCCTGTCTCCCCTGGTCTGCCGGGAGGCGGCACTGTATGCCCTGGGGAGCACCGACGGCCGGGTATCCCAGATGGACGGCTCCACCGCCGGAAAGCTCTGCGCCTTCTTCCGGGAGGCCCTCCAAAACCCTGCCCCTTACTTCTGGGCCGATAAAGAGGGCAGCCCCAAGCAGTTCGCCTTCTGCCCCATCCGGGAGTACGGAGACTGTCAAAAGGCCGAGAGCTTCAGTGGCCTTCTGGATGGCTTCTACACCCTCCGGGACCGGAAGGACGCCATGCGCCAGAAGGGCCAGGCCCTGCGGAAAACCGTTAGTAACCACGCCCAGCGGCTCCGCCGGAAAATTGCCATCCAGGAAAAGGAGCTTACCCAAACCTACGACCGGGAGCGCCTGCGGCAGCTGGGGGACATCCTCACCGCCAATATCCACCGCATCCGCAAGGGGGAGACCAAGATCCTCTGTGAGGACTTCTACGATGAGGATATGAAGGAAATCGAAATTCCCTTAAGCCCCATCCTTTCCCCCCAGCAGAACGCCGCCAAGTTCTACAAGGACTACACCCGGATGAAAAACGCCGAAAAGGAGCTGACCCACCAGCTGGAGATCGGCCGGGAGGAGCTCAGCTACCTGGAAAGCGTGCTGGAGGAGCTGAACCGGGCCCGGCAGGACGCGGAGCTGGAGGAAATCCGACAGGAGCTCTATGCCGGGGGCTATGTAAGGATGGATTCTGCCCGGAAGCGGATGAAGACGGCAAAGCTTTCCCCCATGCGGTTTGAAAGCACCGACGGCTTCCCTATCTATGTTGGCAGAAACAACCGGCAAAATGATGAGCTGACCTTCAAGCTGGCCAGGAAGGACGATGTCTGGTGCCACGCCTCCAAGGTCCACGGCAGCCATGTCATCATTTCCTGTAACGGCCGCCAGCCTCCGGACGACACCGTCACCCAGGCCGCCCAGCTGGCCGCCTACTACGCCGAATCCACCGGCGGCCAGAACATCCCCGTGGATGTAACCACCGTCAAGCAGGTGAAAAAGGTCCCCAGCGGCAAGCCCGGCATGGTCATCTACCATACCTACCGCACCGCCATCGTCAACCCATACCCGGATGTCCGGGTGGACCCGCTGAATGCGGAGAAGAAATAAACAAAATGTCATTGCGAACCGGTACCGACTCGCAATGACATTTTTTCTTAGCTTTCCATCTGCCGTCCCAAAAATCCGGCCACGGTTTTGGTCAGGTTCTGGTCGCTGATTCCCAGGGGCTTATCCTGCTCTCCAAGAAGCAATAGGACGCTGCCCATCAGGTCCCCCTGGGAGAGAATGGGCGACGCCGCCCCCAGGTGATACTTTTCCTCTCCCTGGGAGGCGGGAATGGGGCTGTCCCCGGACTGGTAGAGGTAGTTCTTCCGCTGCTCCATCAGTTTTTCCAGCTCCGGGGAGTTGGGCTTGTCCAATAGCTCCTTCCGGGGCGCCCCGTGCAGCGCAATGATCCCGTCCCGGTCCGCAATGGCCGCAATGTGCCCCGTGGCCGCGGAGATGGACTCACACATCTGGGAAGCAAACTCCTGCAGGTCCCCCATAGGGGAATACTTCCGGAAAATCACCCCGCCGTCCTTCTCCGTATAAATTTCCAACGGGTCGCCGTCACCGATAACATTGACACGGAAAACCTTGTCCTCGTGGTTTTTGGAGGACTGGATCAGTGTATTTTCGCTATTTTCCGTGCCGGAATTAAAATTTACGGCAATGTCTCCCTGGTTGACGTGGAGCAGGGTGTCCACATCGCTGTGGAGCCGGATTTCCAGCCGATCCTCGAATACGTCGATGCGCTCTATCAGCAGCTCTAAATCGTTTCGTTCCAGCGTTTCCTTGGAAAGAATGTCCCCGAATACCTCCATGGCGGTTTTGGCGGCACGCCCCGCCTGAATGATGGTGTTCCGCTTGTCCGAGAGCATACCGATCTGGTGAGATAGCCCCTCGATTTTCTTTTGCAGGTCCGCTTCCAGCTCATCGTAAGTCTCTGCCAGAAGCTCCTCCTGATCCGGGTGCTTGACCATGTCCCGGATGCGCTGCCGCTTGGTGGCTTTCAGCTCCTCCCGCAGCTCCTCCATGACCTGGGCCAGATGGTCGGCGGACTGCTCCGTTTCCACCACATCGGAATCCTGCCGTGCCAGCTCGGCGTTCAGTTCTTCCAGCATGGTATGGGAATGCTCCCTGACCCGCCGCACATAGATTTTCAGCAGCTCGTCCAGCTTGTCCACCCGGATGTGGTGGGAGCTGCACCCGGAACGACCCCGGCGGTGGTAGGTGCCGCAGGTGTAGGCGGCACTCAAATCCCTGCGGCTCATGGCAAACATGGGGCTGCCGCAGTCCCCGCAGAACAGGAAGCCGGAGTACACGTTGTCGTACTTCTTCACGCCCCGGTAATTGGCGGTGGAACGCTTCTCCCGGAGGGCACGGGTGGTGGCAAAGGTGCGGTAGTCGATAATGGGCTGGTGGTGGTTCTCAATGACGATATGCTCCTCCTCGTCCCGTTTCACATCCTTGCCGTTGATCTTGGCCCGAGTATATTTGGCTTGCCGGAAAGTGCCGATATAAAAATCATTGTCTAAAATCCCCTGCACCGTGACGATGGCCCAGGCGGCCTTGGTTTTCCGGCTGGTGGGTTCCCCCGCCGCCTCCTTGCGCATCTGCTCCGACATCCGGGGAGTTGGAATGCCCTGCTCCGTCAGGTAGTTGGCGATTTTCTTGTAGCCCCAGCCCTGGTTGTTGTACAGGTCAAAAATCTGCCGGACGATCTCCGCTTCTGTAGGGACGATCTCAAATTCCTTCTGCCTGTTGATGATATAGCCGTAGGGGGCGGCGCACAGCCATTTCCCATCGGCCTGCCGCCGCCGGATGACGTTTTTCACCTTCTTGCTGGTGTCGGTGACAGGCATTTCGTTGATGAGAAACTGAAACTGGATTTTCAGCCAGTCGTCATCGTTGGGAAAGTCGATGTTGTCCCCCACGGAAATGATGCGAACGCCTGCATCCCGCAGATCCTCCAATTCCACCAGCCCCCGGGAATTTCGCCGGGAGAATCGGGAAAAATCCTTCACCACCAGAATGTCATACTGATGCCGGATCAGCCCCTTTCGCATGGCCTGGTAGCCCTCCCGCTGTTCAAAGGTATAGCCGGAACGGTCCCGGTCTTCGTAAAAGCTCAGGCTGCTTCCCGGAAAACGGCGGTTCACAAAATCCCGGATGATGGACTTTTGGTTTTCAATGGAAACGTTATCCCGGTCCAGCTCCTCGTCTACGGAGATACGGCAGTAGCCGGCAATGTCAAAGGTTTCGGTCATGGTTATTCTCCCTTGAGGTATTTTTCGGTTTGACGGTCAAATTCGGAAATATAGTCTGCATCCTGCCGTTTGCGGAATTCCTCATAGATGCCGCTGACCTTTTTCACCGCCGCCTCCCGGGAAATGTGGCCCTTGCCATCCAGTACCTGGCGGCGGTTGTTGGTCAGAAAACGGTCCGTCTCTTTCAGCCAGTCCTGCATGGACATGAGCTGCTCGTCCTCTGCCATCAGCTCGGCATAGTCGATGAACATGGTCACCAGACGGTTCAGCCGGGAAAGCTCCTTCTGATTCAGGTAATTCTTCGCCACCAGTGTGTCACTTTTGAGGATTTTCCCATCCGGTGCCCCCTTCCAGGTGGTCAGACCCATGGTGGGGCTGTCCAGAGTGGCCCGCTGGGAAAGCAGCTCCGCCGCCGTCTTGCCGGTGACGGCATAGTGCAGCTTGTTCTGGACAAAGGCATAGAAAGCTTTCGTTGTCTCGCTGTTTTTGTCGTAGTCATAGCTGCACTGTTCAAACACATCCGCAATTTTCTGATAGGCCCGCCGCTCGCTGGCACGAATTTCCCGGATCCGTTCCAGCAGCTCATCAAAGTAATCCTTGCCAAAGGGGCGGCCGTTCTTCATCATCTCATCGTTGAGAACAAAGCCCTTCTGGATGTACTCTTTCAGCGTTTTCGTCGCCCACTGGCGGAACCGGGTGGCCTTTTTGGAGTTCACACGGTAGCCTACGGCAATAATGGCATCGAGATTGTAGAAATTTGCCTCATTTGTCTGGGTCTTTCCCTCTATAGCTCCATGGGGCGTGGTTATTTCCATTTTGGAAACAACCATGGATTCATCCAATTCTTCGTCCAAGAAGATGTTCTTCAAGTGCTTGCTGATGGCAGGCACTTTGACACCGAAAAGTTCTGCCATGCCCTTTTGCGTCAGCCAGAAGTTTTCATCGTGAAATACCACATTTACGACTTCCTTTTCCGCACCGTTCTGGTATAGCAGGATTTCGCCGCCTTTCACCATTTCCTCGCTCATATCGTTATTTCTCCATATCGTTGTTTCTGTTTTTCCTATTACAGATAATATTGTAACATAGAGTTTTGCTTATTGCAAGACAAAAAGAGAAAAAAGGCGGGAAAGATTGCTCCTTCCCGTCAAGTTCTCAGCGTTCCATGCTTGCCTTGCGCCGCTTCTTCTCCCGCTGCACCGCCAGTTCCGCACTGCGCCGTTTGTTATACGCCAGCAGCGCCATGGTGTTCTCCTTCAAATCCTCCTGCCCGGAGTGAAATACCGCCACCATATATTTCTGCTGCTTCCACTGGGCATACATGGGCTTCAGCTGATTTTGCAGTGCCTCGTCCCCACTCTCCTTTCGACTCAGCCACACCTGTACCAGCTTCTTTGCATCATCCTGAATAATTTCCATGTTACTGCCCCCTTTTCTCCGAATTATTCCCAGAGTTTCCTTTTTTAATGCAAATAGGCGTACTTCTTTCCTGTATCCGCCGCCTCAAAATCTGCACCCTCCACTCGGCATGGGCGGGGGGCAATTTCTCCCTTTGTCTTAGTAATCCAGAAAGTCTGAAATCAGCAACCAGAATCGAGAAAATTCTTCACAAAAAATTTTATGGACGCAAATCGGATGATTTCCGTATTGCATAAGCAGTAAAAAGATACAGTAGCAAGCACAGCAAGTGCGTACCCACTTGCGAAACTTGTTATTGGGCAAATCCCAAACCCTTGAACAAAAATGAAGGCGGTGCATGGTGTATTCCACATCCATATCATGGACAGCAGCCCTTGGATTCCAAAGATAGCCCCGTGTCCCACAGATGGTGGTTGGACATGGCCGTATCATCCCGGTTTCGCGCAATGCGAAACCGGGATGACCTTCTGGGCAAAAATAAGTGTTGATTTTCGTGGTTTTTCCCGTCTGTATTCCCTGAAAAATCTCCCATGAGAAAACACACAGTCCGTGGTCCATTCGCCGCTCTCAGGGAAAACAAACGCCGATTCTCCCCCCTATTTGTTACACAAAAAGGCGACTGCCGTAAAGCAACCGCCTTTTGAGATGCGCCCAAGCTTTACAGCACGGCAACCGGGCGCATCAGCACACATCATGATCCCAAAGGCGGCTATTGGAAAGCGTGGTTTCGGTGGTGGATTTGAAATCTCTGCTTAGAAAACGAAATGTAGCTTTTGTTGCAAATAGATGATTCCGAAAGACAATCTGCTGACAGGGTGTGGCATTTCTTGGGCAAATTCTTTCCAAAGTTTCTTCATTTATGGTGCAGATGATTGCGTAAAAGGGTGGCATACTGTATAATTGACGAAAGGCCATGACTAATTGCGCCCCAGACTGAAGAATGGCAAAATTGAGGTATAATGCATGATCTATGAAAGCTATCCGTGGAAACAAGATTTACGGCGCTGGAAGAATCTGCTTTTAAGGTACAATCAGCCAGAGCAATTCGACCAAAACTATGATAGGACTTGTACCGTGATTGAAAAAGCGATCCTGTACTCTGCGTTTATAATCCGCAAGTTAATTAACTGTGATCGTCTGAGTACCGAAGCCGATGAGTGGGCAGTACAGGCAAAGAAATATGCCGCAGTCAAAGAGTTTAATCGGATACATCATTCTATTAACGAAGGCAGCCATGACTGGGAGAATGCACAGAATGAAACAATCAAAGCACATAAAATCTGCAACTGGCTGATTCATTCCTATATTTTTGATTTTATATTTGATGCGGATAATCAAAAAATAGAATCATTTGCCGTTGCTTCGGATTTTGATAGAAATGAGGTGCTATATGTTATCAATGTCTCAGATTGGATCAGGTACATGAATTTTGTTGCAACGGACTATGTTACCTCTAGGAGATGCGTTCTAGAAACAGTACCAATGGCAAAAGGCAAAAAGGCAGTAGATTATGTTTCTAAGATTAAAGAACGTGGGTAGTGACCGAATTGTCATAGAAATGCAATTAACACAGCGGAGAAGCAAAGGAGGTAAAGTATGGATTCCCAGGAACGCGAAAAATTCTGGAATACGCTATGTTCATTGAAAGGAACAGACACCCAAAAAGACTGCGAAGCTTTGAGAGCCAGTATTCAATACCCGAAATTTCTCTACCGTTACCGTCCTGTTACAACAAACAGTTTGAATGCACTTCGGACAAACAAGCTGTATTTCTCAAAGGCAAACTATTATGATGACCCCTTTGATACCTTCCTGCACATAAATATTGCCGCAATTATGGAGGAATACAGGAAGAATTTCAGAACTCCAGAGCGCACACAAGAAGTAATAGAAGGCACAAAACATTATTAAGCGGCATAATTCCCGAGGAAAAGCTGGAGCAACTCACGGTAAAGAGCGTTCAGGGCTGGTTGGCGCAAGGCATATTGCCGGACTTTCAGAACTATCTGCTTGATATACGAAATGAGATCAGAAAAAATGTGTGGTCAGTCTGTTTCTCGGAAAATGGGCTTAACGAGACACTCTGGCTGAAATACGCAGACCAATATCGAGGGTTTGTTCAGTTCTATGATATGGAAGACGAAAATGCCTTCCTGTGCGGCAAACAGGAAAAATGTAAAGAATGCGGGATACGGTATGGAACCCCGATATACCCAATCTACTATTCGGATACACCCTACGACGCAACCAATTTTGCAGAACATATTATGATGCAAAAGCTTACTGAATCCGTCGGTAAGACAATTCCTCCTGAGTGGCTGGAAAAAATGAAACCAGTTATGTGGGAAGCTGAGCGAACCACACTTATCAAGAAGAAATGTCACGAATATGACCAGGAATGGCGGATGATTGCGAATGCGCAAATGAATGCACCGGTTATGGTAGAGATGATACCATATGGAGTGGTTCTTGGTTTGCGCATGAACCGGGCCGAAGAAGACCTTGTAATTGCAATGGCAAAAGAGGCAGGGGTAAAGAAAATCTACAAATCGTTTATAGATGAAAATAACGAATTGAATGCATACCCTGTTTAGAAAGATGGTTTATCTAAATAAGAATCTGCAAGTGGTATTCGTGAGGTCACGAATACGATTTGATAGGAGTGTACATAATGGCCAATGAAGAAAAGAAAATCTGGGGCATCCACACGACGGATGATTTCCTGTTCCTGCACAATGATGTCATTGCTATTGGCTGGCAGGATTTTGGAGATTGCGGCAAACTGGAACCAAGTCGGGAAGCCTATAAAGCGCACTATATAGACACATATCCCGACAGTAAAAAGGGTGCCATCGCTACCAGTGCCGGGATGCTGTATCGGTTTGCTGTAGAAGTGAAAATCGGTGACTACGTGGTGTTTCCGTCCAAGGCTGACCGAAAAATCAACATTGGTGTCGTTGAGAGCGATTTTATTTATAACCCCGAAGCCGCCCCGTATGTGCAGCAGAGAAAAGTAAAGTGGCTGAAACACTTGCCCCGGACTGCGTTCTCCCAAGGCGCACTGTATGAGGTTGGTTCGGCACTGTCTTTCTTTTTGCTCAAGAACTACGCAGACGAATACATGCAGGCTCTGGATAAAGGCTTCAAGCCTTCGTTAGCCTTGGCAGAACCGGACGAAACCGTGGCAGCTACCGCAGAAGATATTGTTGAAGCCACCAGAGATTTCGTCCTGAAAGAGCTGAGCAAGCAGCTGAAAGGATATGCGCTGGAAGAGTTTGTTGCAGAGCTTCTGCGTGCAATGGGATACCGCTGCACCGTATCCTCCCAGGGCGGCGACAGTGGCATAGACATCACCGCATACAAAGACGAGCTGCCTCCCCGTATTCTTGTCCAGGTAAAAAGCCAGGACAGCGACATTAAGGAATCCACCATTCAGTCCTTGAAAGGGGCCATGCGTGAGGGGGATTACGGTTTATTCGTTACGCTGTCCAACTACACAAAGAACGCCGCAAAATACCTGGAAAGCACGCCGATCATTCGGGGAATCAACGGTACGGAACTTGTGGATTTGATTTTGAAATATTACGGTCAGCTAAGCGAAAAATATCGGAGGATGATTCCGCTGAGGATGGTGTATATTCCTGTTCCTGAGGAAAAACTGTAGCGTTAAAAAGACATAAGTCAAATATTGCAGCCCACCGGTCAATCGACCGGTGGGCGTGCTGTCGTTATTGCCTGATCTGCGTGCTGCATAGGAATGTATGACAGGAGAAACGATTTGTACGCTGATAGTGCGTCATCCGCTGCAATTAAATCAGAATGCAAGGTGTACTACATCAAGACGGAGCTGTTTACCCTTGAGAAAACGGTTCTGAAAACCCTTGCCGGAAATCTCGTCCCTGCATATGATCTGAAACGAACGATCTGCGATTGTGTCCGCAGCCGCAACAAAATGAGGACAGAGACATCCCTTATTTAAAGAAGTATGGAAGAACATGGCTATAAAAAATGAACTGTATAGTTCCCTCTGGGCAAGCTGCGACAAACTGAGAGGCGGCATGGGAAAAGGCGAATACCTACGCTCCAAATAATCATTGCCGTTTTCACATAATCATGGTAAAATAGTAGTAGAATACATGACAAGGAGGAACAGATATGCGATATACTGTAGCTGAAATCAAGGAAGTCGTTGCAGCTTTGGCGGCCCAATATGGGGCTGACCGTATTTATCTGTTCGGCTCCTATGCCAGAGGGGATGCTGACAAGGACAGCGACATTGACCTGCGCATTGACAAGGGGGCCATCCGCGGCTTGCAGCTTGGCGGCCTAGCCGCTGACCTGGAAGATGCGTTGGGAATCCCTGTGGATTTGGTTCCTACTGGGAGCCTGGACAGCAAGTTTTTGAATTCTATTTCTGATGACGAGGTGTTGCTGTATGAAGCCTCTTGAGCGGAATATCAGCATTTTAGAGCATATTGTGGGCTATTGCTATGGCACTGTTGACCCGGAAATCACTTGGGAAATCCTGACGGAGGATATTCCAAAGTTGAAAGCGTATTGCAAGCAGATTATTGCGGGATCAGAGCGCTGATCAATGAGAGACCGACCCGGTGGATGCCTTCTGAACATCTACCGGGGTTTTTCATTCCTGTTTTAGAAAATGGTTCTGTGCAGTGCTTTATCTCACCACCTCAAACGTCGCACACACATTCCACTCAATGTGGATCGTATGTATCTGCTCGCTATATTTACTTTACGATGCTTATAGTATCATTTACCACGTAATTGCTAAGTAATCGTTTTTCGATAGTACTGATACTTTTGCCTATTGACATCATACTGTACATTTGATTATACTGAACTTGGAACATATAGGAGTATTTCCCATGAAAAAGGAGGGCACATATGCAGGGAATCGATTGGAAATTGTATCAAGAGGATCCATTTTATCGCGATCTTGTAGACCGCATGTTAAAAAACGAACAAGAGGCCGCTCGCCTGCGGCAGCAGTTACGTGCGGAGCAGGCACAGTTAGACGCAGAGGCAACCTATAGACGGCAAAGAATGCTGGGATACGTTAATCAGCTTCCCTATCGGGAGACGACTCCGGTTCGTCCAATGCAGTGGAGCGCCTCTTATCCGGCGTATCAGGACAACTTTGTCAATTACTGGTCTGCTCCCACACAATCCGCTGTGCAATCTGGCGCCCCTATGCCGAACCAGGAAGAACTCCGCCGTGTGTTCCACTCTGCGGTAGATTGCACTGCGCAGTTAACCAAAGAAAACGCACCTGTTCCATCGATCATTTTCGATGGATTGGGACTGCTTACTGCAGGAAATCTGTTTGAAGCGGCAAAGTCAGCGCTTTCTATCGTTGACACTGCGAAAAAGCTCATGTTGTGAATATGCCGCAAACCCTTTACCAGCATAAAGGAAGCCTGCATCATTTATCGGTGCAGGCTTCCTTTGCTGAACAGAAAAGGAAGCACTGTACTACATCTAAGTTCAGCAATTACAGCTAAAGTATTTTCAATTTATTCATTATTGAAACGATGATAAAGATGAGGTTGACAAGGATGAAGCTCGTGGATATACTATAACTGTATCATTGACGGAAATATGATAAAAATGAAGGTCAAGTGAGGAAATTGAATGAGGGATTTCAACTTCAAAGCAGAATTTAAAAAGCTCCTGACACCGGAGGTCGTGGCCTACCTGACGCAAATACACGAATACAAAGGGCAGCAAAACCTTTTTATCGAGGCAAAGGTGGATGAACTGTCTGATCTCTTGGAGGTTGCAAAGATACAGAGCACTGAAGCCTCCAACCGCATCGAGGGCATTATTACAACAAACGACCGCCTGAAAAAAATCGTCCGTGAGAAAACCATGCCCCGGAGCCGCAGCGAAAAAGAGATCGCCGGATACCGCGATGTACTTGCAACAATTCATGAAAGTCATGACTTTATCCCGCCAAAGCCTTCCATCATTTTGCAGCTTCATCGGGATCTGTACAAATACAGCGGCAAGTCCATCGGCGGCAGCTTCAAAAATTCGGACAATGTGATTGCCGAGGAATTGCCGGACGGCCAGCAAATCGTTCGGTTTGAGCCTGTACCAGCATGGGAAACACCGGAGACCATTGCTGCATTGTGCAATGCTTTTGAATCGGCAATGCAGGATGCGGAACTGGACCCACTGCTGCTGATTCCCATCTTTATACTGGATTTTCTCTGCATCCATCCCTTCAACGACGGCAACGGCCGCATGAGCAGGCTCCTGACGCTGCTGCTCTTGTACCGCTCCGGCTATATCGTAGGCAAATATATTAGTATTGAGAAGCTGATCTCCGACACCAAGGAGACCTATTACGAAGCCTTACAGGCCAGCTCTTATAACTGGCACGAAGGCACAAACGATGATGCACCCTTTGTCACCTATATGCTGGGTATTCTGGTGGCGGCTTACCGGGATTTCGAAAGCCGGATCGAATTGCTGACAACAAAGGGGCTTTCCAAGCCCGGCCGGGTGCGGGAGGTCATCAAAAACCACCTTGGCAAGATCACCAAAAGCGAAATCATGGAAAAATGCCCGGATATCAGTCAGATCACCGTCCAGCGGACACTGGCAGATTTGCTGAAATCCGACGAGATCATCAAACTCAGCGGCGGACGCTACACTTCTTATATTTGGAACAGGGAGAGAGAATAAATGATTACAGGCGAACTGAAAAATAAAATCGACGGTCTTTGGGATATTTTTGCGGCGGGCGGTCTGGTGAATCCGCTGGACGTGATCGAGCAGATCACCTATCTGATGTTCATTCACGACCTGGATGATTCGGACAATCTCCGGGCAAAAGAGGCTGCCATGCTGGGGCTGCCTTATACCAGCATCTTCACCGATGAGGTGCAGGTGGGCGAGCGCACCATCGACGGCCAGCAGCTCAAATGGAGTGTATTTCATGACTTCCCGGCAGGGAAAATGTACTCCGTCGTGCAGGAGTGGGTATTTCCCTTTATCAAGAATCTCCACGGCGACAAAAACAGCGCCTATTCCAAATACATGGATGACGCCATTTTCAAGCTGCCCACGCCGCTACTGCTTTCTAAGGTGGTGGACGCGCTGGATGAGATTTACCGCCTGATGAGCGAATCGCAGGCGGTGGACGTGCGCGGCGACACCTACGAATATCTGCTCAGCAAAATCAGCCAGTCCGGCCGCAACGGTCAGTTCCGTACCCCGCGCCATATCATCCGCATGATGGTGGAGCTGATGGATCCGAAAGCCGATGACGTCATCTGCGACCCGGCCTGCGGCACCTCCGGTTTCCTTGTTTCGGCGGGCGAATACCTGAAAGAAACCCGAAAAGAGGAAATCTTCTTCAACCGCCAGAAGAAAGACCATTATATGAACCACATGTTCTTCGGCTACGACATGGATCGCACCATGCTCCGGATCGGCGCGATGAACATGATGACCCACGGCATCGCGAGTCCCTTTATCGAGTACCGGGACAGTCTGTCCGACCAGAACCAAGACAAGGAGAAATATTCTCTCATTCTTGCCAATCCGCCATTCAAAGGCAGTCTGGATGCCGATACCGTGTCGGCGGATTTGCTGAGGGTCTGCAAAACCAAGAAGACGGAACTGCTGTTTCTGACTCTGTTCCTGCGGATGCTGCGCGTCGGCGGGCGCTGCGCTTGTATCGTGCCGGACGGCGTGCTGTTCGGTTCCTCTACCGCCCACAAGGCCATCCGCAAGGAGCTGATTGAGGGCAACCGGCTGGAGGCGGTGATCTCCATGCCCAGCGGCGTGTTCAAGCCCTACGCCGGCGTGTCCACCGCCGTTCTGATCTTCACCAAGACCGGCCACGGCGGCACGGATAAGGTCTGGTTCTATGACATGAGGGCCGACGGCTTCAGTCTGGATGACAAGCGAAGCCCGGTTGCCGATAATGACATTCCCGACATCATTGCCCGGTTCCGCAATCCGGAGGCGGAAAATGGCCGCCAGCGCACGGAAAAATCCTTCTTCGTACCCAAGGCGGAGATCGTGGACAACGGCTATGACCTGTCCATCAACAAGTACAAGAAAACGGAGTATAAGCCTGTGGAGTATCCGCCTACGGGGGAAATCATGGCGGAAATCCGGGCGCTGGAGAAAGAGATCAGCGCGGCAATGGACGAATTGGAGGAAATGCTGAAAGGAGAAAACCTATGACCGAGAATGATAAGCTGCAAATTTTTGAAAATCAACCGATTCGCACTGCGTGGGATGAGGCTAAGGAGGAATGGTATTTTTCGGTGGTTGATGTTGTCGCAGTGCTGACCGAGCAAACCGAAACAAGAAAAGCGAGCACTTATTGGGCGGTACTGAAAAAGCGTTTAAGGGGCGAAGGGGCAGATGAGTCGCTTACAAATTGTAAGCAACTCAGAATGAAGTCACCGAAAGACGGTAAACGATACAAGACCGATGTAGCCACCACGGAGCAGCTTCTTCGCATCATCCAATCCATTCCGTCCAAGAAAGCAGAACCGTTTAAGCTGTGGCTGGCTATGGTCGGCCGTGAGCGCATTGAGGAAATCATCGACCCGGAGCTGACCATCGAGCGTGCGTTGGACACCTACGCAAAGAAGGGGTATTCTCCCGAATGGATTAACCAGCGGTTGCAGACCATTCGCGCCCGCAAAGAATTGACAGACGCATGGGATGCCCATGGGGTCAAAAAAGGAACGGAATACGGGATCCTGACAGATGAGGTTACGAAAGCCTGGTCCGGTATGACGACCCGGCAGTATAAGAATCTCAAGGGGCTGAAAAAGGAAAATCTGCGGGATAACATGAGCACGTTGGAGCTGGCACTGAATATGCTGGCTGAGGCCACCACAACGGAACTCACCAACGCGCAGAATCCGCAGGGATTGGAGGAGAACCGTGCCGTTGCCAAACAGGGTGGCAAAGTGGCAGGAAACGCCCGGAAGGAGATCGAATCCCAGACCGGGCGGCCCGTTGTTACTTCCGGAAACGCACAGACGATGCTGCTTGGAAATGCTGTGGTCGGAATGATTGAGAGCGTTACCGATGAGAATGAAAAGGAATGAAAAATTCGGATTTGTGGGGATGAATGGATGGATATAAAGAAGCTTGGGGAAATATGTACTATTGTTTCTGGCGGAACTCCGTCGAGAACAAATACAGAATTTTGGGATGGTGGTACCATCCCTTGGATAAAAATAGGAGATATAAAGGAAAAGCATGTCAGTAAGGCAGATGAATATATTACGCAAGCAGGGCTTGACGGATCGTCCGCAAAAATGCTTTCTAAAGGAACAATACTATATACCATTTTTGCAACACTCGGCGAAGCGGGAATTTTAACCATTGATGCCTGTACCAATCAGGCAATCGCTGGAATCACAATCAAAAATCAGGATGAAGTATTAGCGGACTATCTATACTACTATCTTAAATCGAAAAAATCGTATGTAAACAATTTGGGTCGGGGCGTAGCACAAAATAATATTAACTTATCTATACTTCGTAATCTTGAAGTTCCATTACCAGCCTTGCCGACACAGCGGCAGACTGTGGACATACTTGATAAAAACGCAAAAGTCATTGAATACTGCCAGCAGCAGCTCCAAAAGCTGGATGACCTCGTCAAAGCCCGATTTGTCGAACTCTTTGGGGATATGTTTCTAAATATCGAAGAATGGAATGAGGCCCCACTGGAATCAATGGCTGATATTGTTTCTGGTATCACAAAAGGGAGAAAAGTCAGTGAAAAACATTTGATAAAAGTCCCTTATATGGCTGTATCCAATGTCAAGGAAGGCTATATTGATTGGACAACAGTAAAAACAATTGAGGCTACAGAACAGGAGATAAACCAATATCGTCTTTTACCGGACGATGTGCTGATGACAGAAGGTGGCGATCCAGATAAGCTCGGGAGAGGAGCTATCATCAAAACGCCTCTGGAAAATTGTATTCACCAAAACCACATTTTTCGCGTTCGTCTTGATGAAACGCATATTTTGCCTGTGTACTTTGCGGAGTATTTACAGCACCAGCGGGCAAAACGCTATTTTCTTGGTTGTGCGAAACAGACAACGGGAATTGCGAGTATTAACATGAGGCAGCTGAAAGCATTGCCAGTTTTGATTCCTCCACTAGGTTTGCAGAACCAGTTCGCCGCCTTCGTCACCCAGACCGACAAATCAAAAGCTGCCATACAAAAAGCTCTGGACGAAGCACAACTGTTATTTGACAGTCTGATGCAGAAATATTTTGGATAAGGAGAATATGATGATAAACTACAAAGAATACTACATTGCCTTCCTTGATATTCTGGGCTTTTCTAGTAAAATTGGGAAAGAAGATGCCACCATTATCCACGGTATATTTACAAGGATTAAAGCACTGAAAAGGATAACCCGAGGTACTGCATTTGATGGTCATGCGGCAACCGAATTAGAGCAAAATACGAAATTTCTGTTTTTCTCCGATACAATAGTTTGCGCCATTCCTACGTCAATTTACGGAGCATTTGAAGCCCTTACAAGTCACTGTATGATGATTCAGCACTACTTATATTCGGAGGAGTCGCCTGTACTGCTTAGAGGAGCTATTGTTAAAGGAGAAATGTACATTAATGGGTCGGAAATGTTTGGCCCGGGCTTGATTGATGCATACCGAATGGAAGAAAGTCTTGCCATATATCCAAGAATTATTATGACAAGAGGCACCTATGAAGATGGAATAGCACAGTCGAATGGTGGAGAAGAGATAATGTATGTGTGCGATACTGACGACGGACTGAAAATGGTAGAGACATTAAAATATTTCGATTATTCACCGGAATTAGCTAGGTTGAAAAATCTAATTGAAATGAAAATTGCAACTGAGCAAAATGCTCGTGTCCGTGAGAAATATCTATGGTTAAGGACTCATTTTAATCTGTGTGTCAATAAGGGCTCCCGTGTTCCTGAATTCCGCGAGCCTATAAAATAGAGGAAGTCTAATGTCCAGTCAGAATATTTTGGGTAGTTCACAAGAGGAAACATTCCGGTACAGGAGGATGAAATGACCATATTTTACGATATTGCGCTAAAAGGGATTGATGACGCAATTACAGCGATTGATAGGATTACGGATAACACAAAATTTGCAGAACTAGAAATCCAGCTTCATAGTGATATAGTGGGTGCTGTACACCAAATTGCTGACTACTATGCAAGGATAAATCATTCTCTTTTGTCCAAGGAAGATGACCTTTATTTCCGTGCATTCGCATATCTGAACAATCAAATAAAGCACGATCAATCACTGGAAATCATCTATCGCGAAGTTTGCGGAAGTATGTTCCCAATGCACTTCCCGTTCAGGTTTGGGGAACCGGGAGTGTACTGGAACGATTTTGTAGATAATGGCAGCAAATACGCTAGAGGGAAACGGGAAGACTACAACGCATGTCTTATAGAGAGGGACATAAAGAAGACACTGTGTGATATTCGAGAAATCATTGTCAGAACAGCAGCTGAGAGCGAAAATATGCAAACAGCATCGGGCGCAGTTAAATGAAGCGTACAAGTACCGAGAAGGCCCAAAACAGTTCGGAGATAGTCTTATGCAAATACCAAAAGATAAAATGCGAAAAAGCAAAGGCTCTGCGCCAGAATATGACGTCCCACGAGCGCAAGCTGCGGTATGCCAGCAAATAGACACGATTATCAGGGAGAGACGATCATGACAAACTTTGACTTTCTTCTATCCGAAAAAGACTTCACATCTTTCGCCTCCGTAGCCGTCTCCGCCGAGCGGATTTTACATATTGACCCAGCGGCTTGCGTACTGAACTGCCGCCGGGCGATGGAATTTGCCGTGAAGTGGATGTACTCCGTGGACAAAGGACTGGTCATGCCTTATCAGGATTCTCTGGTGAGCCTCATGAACGCCGAGGACTTCCGGGATATTGTGGGCGGGGACATCTGGCGGCGGATGGATTTGATCCGCCGCATGGGCAACAATGCCGCCCACACCGGCAGGAAAATCACCGAGGAGCAGGCGGTGCTGTGTCTGGAAAATCTCTATGTCTTTCTGGATTTTGTGGCGTACTGCTATGGCGAAAACTACACCGAGGGACATTTTGACCGCAGTCTGCTGCAGCAGCCCGCTGCCACCGCTCCGCAAGGGGACTCCCCTGCTAAGGGAGTAGGCGACATTGATCTTGCCGCACTGATGGCGGAGAACGCTGCGCTGAAAGAGGAACTCACCGCCCGCCGTGCCGAGCAGCAGCAGACCTATGTGCCGAAACCCCTCGACCTGTCCGAATACAAGACCCGCAAGCTGTATATCGACACCATGCTGGAGGACGCGGGCTGGGTGGAAGGCAAGGACTGGCTGAATGAAGTCGAGCTGCCCGGTATGCCCAACAAGTCCGAGGTGGGCTATGCGGACTATGTGCTCTACAGTGACGACGGCCGCCCGTTGGCAGTGATTGAAGCCAAGCGCACCTGTGTGGATGTGGCTAAGGGCCGCCAACAGGCGAAGCTTTACGCCGACCTGCTGGAGAAAAAGTATCACCGCCGCCCGGTTATCTTCCTGACCAACGGCTTTGAAACTCACATTACGGATAATCTGTACCCTGAGCGCAAGTGTTCCGCGATTTATTCCAAACGGGATTTGGAGAAACTCTTCAATCTTCAAACCATGCGGACGAGCCTCAAAAACATCATGGTGAACCGCAAGATCGCCGGGCGCTACTATCAGGAGGGCGCGATCAAGGCCGTCTGCGATGCCTTTGCCCGGAACCGCCGCAAGGCGCTGCTGGTCATGGCTACCGGCTCCGGCAAGACGAGGACGGTCATTGCCCTGTGCGATGTGCTGCTTCAGCACGGCTGGGTGAAAAACATCCTGTTTCTTGCCGACCGTAGCAGTCTGGTCACTCAGGCAAAGCGCAATTTTGCAAATCTGCTGCCCAATCTCTCCGTCACCAATCTTTGCGAAGAGAAGGACAACTATACCGCTCACTGCGTCTTTTCTACCTATCAGACCATGTACAATGTCATTGACAGCGTGCAGGATGAAGAAGGCAAGCTCTTTACCTGCGGGCACTTTGACCTGGTGATCTGCGACGAGGCCCACCGCTCGGTGTATAACAAATACCGGGATATTTTCAACTATTTCGACGCGCCGCTGGTGGGATTGACGGCTACGCCCAAGGACGAAATCGACAAGAATACCTATGAGATATTTGAGCTGGAAAACGGTGTCCCCACCTATGGCTATGAGCTGGCACAGGCGGTAAAGGACGGGTATCTGGTGGATTTCCTGTCGGTAGAGACGAAGCTGAAGTTTATTGAGCAGGGTATTGTCTACGACGAGCTTTCCGACGAGGACAAGCAAACCTACGAGGACACCTTTGAGGACGAAAACGGAGAATTACCGGAGCGCATTGCGTCCTCGGCACTGAACGAATGGATTTTCAATGAAGACACCATCCGACAGGTACTGAACACGCTGATGACCCACGGCCTGACCATCGACTACGGCAGCAAGCTGGGCAAGACCATCATTTTTGCGAAAAACCACACCCATGCGGAAAAAATCCTCGGGGTTTTCAATCAGGAATACCCACACCTTCCCGGCTTTGCCAAGGTCATCGACAATTACATGACCTATGCGCAAAGCGCCATTGACGAATTTTCCGACCCGAAGAAGCTGCCGCAAATCGCCATTTCCGTGGATATGCTGGACACCGGCATTGACGTGCCGGAGGTGCTGAATCTGGTGTTCTTCAAAAAGGTCATGAGCAAGGCAAAATTCTGGCAGATGATCGGGCGCGGCACCCGATTGTGTCCAGGGCTGATGGATGGCAAGGATAAGGACAAGTTCTATATTTTCGACTTCTGCGGCAACTTTGAGTTCTTCCGCATGAATAAAGGCAGACCTACCGCCAATATGATTGCCCTGCAAGGCGCGATCTTCCATCTGAAAGCTCAAATTGCCTTCAAATTGCAGGATCTGGCCTATCAGACGACAGAGCTGATCGCCTTCCGCAAGACACTGGTGGAGGACATGGTGCGCAAGGTGCGGGAACTGAACAAAGAGAACTTTGCTGTCCGCCAGCATTTGAAATATGCAGAGCGATATGCCGAACCGGACAGCTACAACGCCCTGACCTATGAGGATACCTTGATTATGGGCCAGGAGCTTGCGCCGCTTATTACACCGGAAGAGGATGATGCAAAAGCGCTACGGTTCGACGCGCTGCTATACGGCATCGAGCTTGCGTACCTGGCGGGAAAGAAGTACGGCAAGGCGCGGAGCGATCTGTTCAAAAAGGTTTCTGCCGTCGCGTCTGTTGCGAATATCCCGGAGATCATGGTGCAAGCTGAGCTGATTGACAAAATCCTGCACACAGATTATGTGGAGACCGCCGGAATCTGCGAATTTGAGCATATCCGGGAAAATCTGCGTGACCTTATCAAGTATATTCCGGTCAGTAAGGTACTCTACGATACGAATTTTGATGACGAAATCCTGTCTGTAGACTGGAAAGAATCGGAGTTAGAAAACGATGATCTGAAGAACTACAAGGCCAAGGCGGAGTTCTATGTACGTCAGCACATGGATGATGCCGTCATTGCCAAGCTGAAGGGGAATATTCCATTGACTGCGGAGGATGTACAGGCATTGGAGAAAGCACTCTGGAGCGAAGTCGGTACGAAACAGGATTATGAGACTGCGTACGGCCAGAAACCGCTGGGCGAGTTCGTGCGGGAAATTGTCGGGCTTGACATGAACGCTGCCAAAGAAGCCTTTGCGCAGTACCTGAATGATACGACCCTTGATAGCAGGCAGATTTACTTTGTGAATCAAATTGTGGAGTACATCGTCCATAACGGCATGATGAAAGACCTGTCCGTTTTGCAGGAAGCACCGTTTACCGACTACGGCAGCATCGTGGAGGTGTTCACAGACCTGTCCGTATGGGCAGGGATTCGCCAGGTGATTGAGAGGGTCAATGCGAACGCTGCGGCGTAAATGTATTTACAAATTACAAACTCGGCATCTGGCATCCCGAAGCATTTGGTATAGAATAGGACAACATATGTTGCCCTTGCTGACACAGAGAGGACGGCCCGAATCAATTGCAATGCAATGGGTTCGGGCCGTCCGTTTACATGGTTCATTTCTCTCGGATACCGACGATCGCCGCTTTCGTTTTCGTTGTTATGTACCCCTACCACCCCCGCCGTTTAGCCAAATCCAACATAGAAAAGCAGTATTTCTCCCACTGTGTCAATGATGTCTGCAACGGGTCGCCCTCCCGGATTCTCAGGGTTCTTCGGATTTCCTTGGGAATGACGATTCTGCCCAGGTCGTCTACCCGGCGTACAATGCCTGTAGCTTTCATACTCTCTTCTCCTTTTGAAGCGCGGAAGCGCGATTTGTTCACGGTAGCAGTATTTGCAGGAAAAGGGGAATTATGTATGGTGGGGGAAGGGAAAGAAGATAAGGATATTATGCGGACTGTAATAGACATATCGTTGCAGCTATGATAAAATAAAATTATATATGAAACGTGCGGAATTTTTTATATGGAGCCGTATAAGTCCGAATTAATGGACAGATGAAGTGCTATTATCATGGAAAAGAGACGGGGCAACAAAAAAGACCCCCATAGGGGATCTTTGAAGAGCACACACTGTGCTGCCGGGCAAGCCGACGGGAGGTGAGAACATTTATTTGAACGCGTTGTGTAATTCGTAGAGGTTCTCTGCCTCTAAGTATATAAAGAAAACAGGAGGTTGTCAAGATGGCTTTTGAAAAAAATCAGGGCTACTATCTGGGGCTTGACATCGGCACGGATTCCGTTGGGTACGCGGTTACGAATACGGAATATTCCCTGCTGAAATATCGCGGCGAGCCGATGTGGGGTGTAATGACCTTTGAAGAGGGGCAAAACGCCGCCGAACGCAGAGGATACCGGGCAGCCCGCCGGAGATTGGATCGCAGAAAACAGCGGGAAATTCTGCTGCAATCGTTTTTCGTAGAGGAGATATGTAAAATTGATCCTCATTTCTTCATCCGGCGCAAAGAAAGCTTTTTGTTTCCGGAGGACAAGAGCCAGGGTGTGCAGCTGTTTTGCGGCGGGAATGTGACAGATGAGGAATACCGCAGACGCTATCCAACGATCCATCATCTGATTCTGGAGCTGATGAAGGGTACGGCCCCGCAGGATGTACGGCTTGTGTATATGGCGTGCAGCTGGCTGATTGCACACCGGGGGCATTTCCTGTTTGATATGGATGCCGGACAGGTGGATAAGCTGCTGGATTTTTCCAAGATATACAATGAATTCATTGCATACCTGAATGGAATAGAGTATCCGCTCCCTTGGCCGGAGTCGGTACAGCCGGAGCAGGTATTGCAGATCATGCAGAGGAAAACCGGGGTAAAAGGAAAAAAGGATGCTTTTAAGGCAGAGCTGTTTGAAGGAAAACGTTTCCCCAAACAGGAGGAAGAGCCCTACTCCGTGGAGCAGATGGTGGGCTTGCTGTCCGGCGGTTCCGTAAAGCTGGCGGCATTGTTTGGGGAGCCGGAGCTGGAAATATCCCTGAACCTTTGTGGGGACGACGAAACCTTTGCCCAGGCGCTGGAGGGACTTTCAGAAGAGCAGGCGGAGATTTTGGACTATTTGCGGAAAATGTCTGACTGCGCAAGACTGCTGGCAACCATGACATTTCCGAAGGATACAGAGATGCCCTGTGTTTCCCTGGCAAAAATTAAAGTTTACGATCAGCACAAGCGGGACCTGGCGTATCTGAAAAAGTTTATCCGGACCTACCATCCGGAAAAATATTCCGAGGTGTTCCGAAAAGTGGTGGACGGAAATTATGCTGCCTACTCCAAGCATATCCGCTCCGCTCAAAAAGCGGGCCGGCCGGCGAAATTCAAATGGGCAGACAAGGGGAAATTCGGTGATTACCTGAAGAAAATCGTAAAAGATACCCCTGTTTCCGAGGAGGACCGGGCCGGGTATGCGGATATGCTGACCAGGCTGGACCTGGGTACCTTCCTCCCAAAGCAAAAGGACACGGATAACCGAATCATCCCCCAGCAGCTGTACCGGATGGAACTGGACCGCATTCTTACAATGGCGGAAAAGTATCTTCCGCTGCTGACCCAAACGGACGAGAACGGAAGGACGGTATCGGAAAAAATCCAGGCCATTTTCTCCTTCCGGGTACCTTACTTTGTGGGTCCGCTGAATAAAAACAGTCCCAATGCCTGGCTTGTGCGGAAACCGGAGAAGAAGGGGGAGAAAATTCTTCCCTGGAACCTGGCGGAGATAGTGGATCTGGATGCCAGCGAAAATGCGTTTATCAAGCGGATGACCAATACCTGCACCTATCTGCCCGGGGAAGAGGTGCTGCCGGAAAAATCCCTGTTATACGGCCGCTTTACGGTTTTGAACGAGCTGAACAATCTGAAAATCGACGGGCGGCCCATCCCGGCGGAGGTCAAACAGCGGATTTTTACAGGCGTTTTCATGGAGGACCGGCGAGTTACTCCGGCGAAGATCAAAACTTATTTGATAGACCATGGCCTGATTGAGAAAGATGCCGTGCTCAGCGGACTGGATACTGCGGTGCATTCCAGCCTCCATGGGTACCATGTTTTCCGAAAGCTTTTGGAAGACAAAATGCTTACCGAGAGTCAGGTGGAAGATATTATCCACCACTGCGCCTACAGTGAGGACCGGGGGCGGGTGGTCCGCTGGCTGGCGCTGGAATATCCGAAACTCTCCAAAGAGGACAGAACTTATATTTCCCGGCAGAATCTAAAGGGTTTTGGCCGGTTGTCCAGAGCGTTTTTAACAGGACTGCAGGGCGGCCCATCGGAGGGCGGCGAGCAAAAATCCATTCTGGAATGGCTGTGGGATACCAACGAAAACCTGATGCAGCTGCTGTCTGACCGGTATACCTTTGCCCAGACCATTGAGGAGAAAAACCGCAGCTTTTATGCAAAGCCGGAGAACCAAAAGTCCCTGTCCGAACGCTTGAAGGGCTACCGCTTACCCGGAAGCGCCCGCAGAAGCATCCATAGGACATTGGATATTGTCCGGGATGTGACCGATGTGGCCGGAACGCCCCAAAAGATCTTTATCGAAATGGCCCGGGGCGGAACGCCGGACCAGCGGGGAAAGCGCACCAGCAGCCGGAAGAAGCAGCTTCTGGACCTTTACCAGTCCATCAAAACCGAGGAAGCACGGCAGCTGCAAAAGCAGCTGGAGGACATGGGGGAGATGGCCGACAATCGGCTGCAAAGCGATGTGCTGTTCCTGTACTATCTGCAAATGGGCAAATGCGCCTATACCGGGCATCCCATCGATTTGGCCAAACTTGGCGGGGATTTCTACAACAAGGATCATATCTATCCTAAAAAGTATGTGAAGGATGACAGTGTCCTGAACAATCTGGTTTTGGTAGAGTCTACAGTCAATGGAGATAAAAAAACTAACCTCGTCGCCAAAGAGATTCGGGATAGGCAGAGAGGGTTTTGGGAGGAACTAAAGAAAAATGGTTTGATGACCGACGAAAAGTTTCGCCGGCTTACCAGATCGGAAGATTTTACCAACGAAGAAAAACAGGGCTTTATCAACCGACAGCTGGTGGAGACCCGACAATCTACCAAAGTTGTGGCAGAGCTTTTGAAGGAGGTCTACCCCGAGGCGGAAATCGTATATGTAAAAGCGGGACTTGTATCTGAGTTCCGGCAGGAAAATAAAATTTACAAATGTCGTTCCGTCAACGATCTGCACCATGCCAAGGATGCTTATTTAAACATTGTTGTTGGAAATGTATACCATGAACGCTTCAACAAACGCTGGTTCCGTCTGACAGAGGATTACAATGTGCAGGTAAAAGAGATCATGGAGCGTCGCTTGAAGCATGGGGATACAGTCATTTGGAGAGGAAAGGAGGACTTGGAAAAGGTAAAAACGGTTTACAGGAAAAACGCGGTACACCTAGTCCGGTATACGTTTGAGCGAAAGAGTATTTCCAATGCAAAAAATCATGCGGGACTGTTCCTTCAAAAACCACAGATGGCTGCTGAAGGACTTATTCCGTTGAAGAAAGAACTTTGCGGAAAAGAGCTTCCGACCAATAAATATGGCGGGTATAACAATGCAACGGTTAGTTATTACGTTTTAGCAAGATACTGTATAAAGAAGAAAGTGGAAGCAATGCTTGTACCTGTTAATTTGATAGATATAAGAGAATTTGAGGAAAGTAATGAATCGGGAAAAGCATACATCCGCGGGGTGATTTCCCAAATAAATAATGGACAGACGGTATCCGATGTGGAACTTTTACTTAGTGGGCGAAAGCTGAAAATCAATACGGTTTTCTCTTTCGACGGATTGCGAATGGCGCTATCAAGTAAGGACAGTGAGGGTAAGCGCGTGCGATGGTCTCCTATGACGGCATTGATAGTGGGAAGTGATATGGAGGACTACATCAAGCATCTGGATTCTTTTCTGGAAAAGAGCCGAAAGAACCCCGCAATACTTCCGGATGAGAAGTATGATGAGATATCAGCGCAAAAAAATATGGAACTCTACGATCTCTTGTTAAAGAAACTAGAGACAGGTGTGTTTAACAACTTCCCGGTAAAGGACAATGATAAGCTGGCAGTTGGGCAGGATGCTTTCTCAAAATTGACATTGAAGGATCAAATTTTACTGCTATCAAATTTTGTAATGTTATTTCAGCGCAATAGCAGTGGCGGGGTAGATATGCTTGCGGTTGGCGCAAGTAAAAACGCATATATAAAGCGTACAAGCTCTGCCCTTTCCAACTGGAAAAAGAATTACTCCGATGTCCACATTGTGGATAGCTCCCCGGCAGGGCTGCATGAAAGCGCCGGACCGAATCTGCTGGAGCTGCTATGAGCTGGCGCACGGTAATCATCTCCTCCCGCTGCAAGCTGGACCTGAAAATGGGGTACCTGGTCGTGCGGGGGGAGGAGGTGAAGCGGATTTTCCTGGATGAGGTAGCATTGCTCTTGATTGAAAATCCGGCGGTGGCCATGACGGGATGCCTCCTGGTGGCTCTGACGGAGAAAAAGATCAAGGTGATTTTTTGTGACCAGAAGCATATGCCCCAAAGCGAGCTGATCCCGGTGCGGGGCTCCTTTGACAGCGCCCGGAAGGTCAAGGCCCAGATTGGCTGGGAAGAGACGGTAAAGGGCTGTATTTGGGGGGAAATCATCCGGCAGAAGATATATCAGCAGGCGGTGTTTCTTTCCCAATTGGGCTACGAGCGGGAGAGAAATCTGCTGGATGGCTATATGGCCCAGCTGGAATTTCAGGATGCCACCAACCGGGAAGGCCACGCGGCGAAGGTCTATTTCAATGCGGTTTTCGGTATGGAGTTTATCCGTTCCGGGGATTCCGTATGGAACAGCGCCCTGGATTATGGCTATACCATCCTTTTATCGGCCTTCAACCGGGAGGTATCCGCCTGCGGATACCTGACCCAGTTGGGCCTGCATCACGACAACGGCATGAACCCCTTTAACCTCAGCAGCGACCTGATGGAGCCCTTTCGCATCTGCGTGGACCGGATTGTATACCGGGAGGGCTTCCGGGAATTCGACAAAGAAGCGCGGCGGAAAATGATCGGGGTTCTCAATGAGAAGGTCACAATCCAGGACAGCGAGCAGACGGTTTTGAATGCCATCGGCATTTATGTACGCAGCGTATTTGACGCACTGAACCAGGCGGACCCTACATATATCCGTTTTTACCATTTCTATTTGCCATGGATTGTGATGTGACCTGCGGGCAGTGCACGATTGCCGGACTTTTGAAAGCTGCGGGAATTACCCTCCGGGAGGACTATACGGACCCCATGGAGCAGCTTTTGGACTATATGGAGCTGGTGCGGTGCTACGAGCGGGAAAAGCTGTTTGTTTTTGTCAATCTCCGCAGCTTTTTCCCGGATGAAGCGGTAAGTCGCTTTTTGCAGTCGGCGCTGGACCATGGCTTTTTGCTCCTTCTGGTAGACAGCCAGGACCATCCCCGCCTGCCGGAGGAGCAGCGATTGGTTATTGACAAGGACCTTTGTGAGATATAAAATAAAGTTGGACGGTACCCCTTTTACACAGCCCTCCCCGGTGCGTTGTCCGGCGCTCAAAATGGGATTTTGAGGTTTGAGAGTTGTGTAATTTCGTAGAGGTATTATTCTCATCGACACCTTCCTGGTCCGGGCCTACAGTTTGAGAGTTGTGTAATTTCGTAGAGGTATTATTCGGGCCTCGCTGTCCCCCACCAATCTATCTTGTTTGAGAGTTGTGTAATTTCGTAGAGGTATTATTCTAATGGTACCCCAATCAACGGATTTCAGGAGTTTGAGAGTTGTGTAATTTCGTAGAGGTATTATTCTCTGCCATTCCGGGCTTTGCCGGATAACTCGTTTGAGAGTTGTGTAATTTCGTAGAGGTATTATTCGGGCCTCGCTGTCCCCCACCAATTTATCCTGTTTGAGAGTTGTGTAATTTCGTAGAGGTATTATTCTCCCTCGCCCTCCGCTCCGGGAGGCCCCTAGTTTGAGAGTTGTGTAATTTCGTAGAGGTATTATTCACTCCGGGCGAAGCAGCAACGACGCCAAGAGTTTGAGAGTTGTGTAATTTCGTAGAGGTATTATTCGTGATGTGATGGTCAAGATTCCGAGGTTCTGTTTGAGAGTTGTGTAATTTCGTAGAGGTATTATTCATCGCAGCCAAGTCTTGGTTGTACACATCCGTTTGAGAGTTGTGTAATTTCGTAGAGGTATTATTTCAGCCAGATATAGCGCATACCGCCGGACCTCCTAAGATGGGGTCCGGCGGTATTTTGTGGGGATGGAAGATGAGCTGAGGGGGGGCTTTATTCGCCCAGCAGGACGGAGAAGCGGATTTCCCGTTCCGTTTCGTTCAGGTCCATGGGGCCGTTGTCGGCGACGGTAAGGCGGAGCTCGTAAAGGGTGCCGGGGGTAAGCTCCGGGACGGGGGTGCCGGTTTCGTCCGTAATGGACCACAGGTCTTTGGAGAGCTCCGTCAGGCGGCCCTGGGCATCACAGCCCCATAGCCTCAGCCGGTCGGTGCTGCCGGAAAGGTTGTTCATCCGGAGGGCGACGACGGTGCTGGGGTGGACATTCCGGACTTGCGCGGTATAGCGCCAGCTTGCCGGGGTACCTTCGCCGCCGTCTGCCAGGAACTGGGCCTGGGTCAGGATATTCCGGCTGGCCCGGTCCAGGTCTGCCTGGCGGTAGGGCATTTCCGGCAGGTACAGGAACCGGTCCTGCAGGCGCAGCAGCTCTAAGTAGCCTGTGGGGCAGTACAGGGCGTTGCCGCTGTTTCCGGCGTACATACCGATGGCCATGTTGTTGTAGCCGTATTTGCCGGAAACATCCATGGTAAAGACGGTTTCGCCGGTATCAAAATCCAGGATGATATACTGCCACATCCCGCTTTCCAGATCCTGCACATAGCCGTAGATATAGCCGGTGGCGGTGGAGAGCTTCATAATAGAGGTGTCGCTCAGGTCGTTCCGGGTCCAGACGGGCTTCATTTCGTAGCCGGTTTCCGTTTTGACGGTATCCACCCGCTCTACGCCGGGAGCAATCATGCTGTTGCCCTTGGAAAGCCAGTTCACATCGTAGATATTGGCATAGCTCTGGATGGAAGAATCGCTGTCGGGATTGGAAAGGGCGGCGCTGCCGGCGCCGAACCAGTTGCATACGACGGTGCTGACGGTGCCCGCCCCGTCGTCATAGACGATGGCGGAGTTTTCTACGGATACCTGGTACCCTTCCGGCAGCTGGTCCAGCACCGGGCAGGAGGCGACGATTTCGCCGGTTTTCATATCCAGGGCCAGCAGCTTTACGGGGTCTGCGTTGTCCGTAAACATCACCAGGTCCGGGGTCAGAGAGGGAGAGCAGCCGCCGCCCCAGGCAAGGCCGCCGCCGGTCAGCTTGTCGCCTTCTTTGCTTACCTTGGCGCCCACGCTTTCGTAGGGGGTGCACCACAGGGCTTCTACCCCGTTGTTGGCCCGGAGCAGGTAGCAGTTTTGGTTTGTCAGGATGACGGCGCCGTCCTTAGAGGCGGCAATGCCGTTTTCCGCACCCTCGCCGGGGGCCAGGTCATATACAAAGACCGCCTGGGAAAGCTCCGGCTGCTCGCCGGCTAAAATGGCATCGATGGCCTCCCGGGCAATGTAGCCTATGGTGCCCTGCTGCTGCCGGTCGGGGTAAATGCGGAAGCCGCCGGTGGCGAACCACAGGTTCCCCTGATAGTCGAAAACCACGGACAGAAGATTCTGGTCCAGCGTTTTCCCAAGCGCCGCTTCCGCGGCGGCTTTGATATCGATGTCCAGTACCTTTTCAAACTCCGGCAGCACATTGCCGCCTTCATCCGTGGTACGCAGCATCAATACATGGTTGTGACTGGTAGGGCAGACGACCCGGTTTTCCGCATCCAGGAAGGTATAGGAGCTCTGGATGACATAGCTGCCGCCGTCGTGCTGCTTCGGGGAGAAATAGCCCAGGGTCTGGGTTTCCTCGGCGTTCAGGTCCCGGATAGCGATGCCGCCCAGCAGGGGCACCACCGCGTGGCCCAGGCTGTCAAAGTAAATGGCCGGGGAGGCGTTGGCGTTGGTTTTTTCGTAGGAAACGTTGATTTCCGGATAGATGCCCAAGGGCAGGATTTCGTCGGTAGTATCGGTATTGTATCCGTCGTGGTGGATGTTGGCGTCGCTTTTGGCCATATAGGGGTTTTCATCCACCCGCTTGGGGCTCAGGGCCTTTACGGGAAGGGCCGCGGGGGCTTCGGCTGTGGCCTCCTCCGGCTGATTTAGCGTCGGGGGCTGGGTCGTAACCGGGGGCTGGGCTCCGGAAGGCTGGGGGGTGCCGCAGGCGCTCAGGCTCATTACCAGGGCCAGCAGCAGGGAAAATAGATGCGCTTTCTTCTGTTTCATTGACGGTACCTCCATAAAATATACGGGACACGCTAACATTATCAGTATAGTAAGCCTGTGCGTAATTTCAAGCGGTGTGGCACGAAAGGCCAAATTCCGGCACGAAAACCAATCTGCACGGTGGCCGTCCCGAAAAAAAGATGGTATAATCATAGCAAAGAGCAGCTGGGGAAGGAGGCGTGCCATGCGAATTGCCATTGTGGATGATCTGGCCCCGGAGCGGGAGCAATTGCACAGCCGGCTGGAGCGGCAGCTCCGGCGGCGAAACCTGGCAGGGACCATCCTGGAATACGAAACCGGGGAGGCTTTTTTAAGGGCAGAGGCGGAGGAGCCCTTTGATGCCGCCTTTTTGGATATTTATATGCCCGGAACCGACGGTATGGAGACGGCCAGGGCTTTGCGGGAGAAAAACAAAAGCTGCCTGCTGATTTTTACCACCACCTCTACGGATCACGCTCTGGAGGGCTTCCGGGTCCGGGCCATGGATTACCTGGTAAAGCCTTTCCCGGAGGCGGATATCGAACGGCTGACGGAGGAGCTGCTTTTGCGGCTGCCCCAGCCGGAAAAGTACATGGAGCTGAAGGTGGCGGGAAACCGGATCCGCCTGAATTATGGAAACCTGATCTATGCGGAGCACTTTGCCCATATGATTGATATTCACACCCCGGCAGGGAAGGTACTGTCTACGCGGATGCCGTTTAAAAACTTCCTGACGCTTTTGCAGGAGGATTCCCGCTTTTTTGTCTGCGGCCGGGGAACCGTGGTGAACCTGGAGCACGCGGTGCGCCTGGATGGGGGGAGCTTTGTTATGGACGACGGAAGCCGCGTCCTGGTGGGCCAGGCCCTGCTGAAGGAGGCAAGGCAGGCCTTTATGGAATATTTGCTGCAAAGGGGGCCGGAGAGATGAGCAATGTGTGGTGTCCCGTTTTGGAGCTGCTGGTAGTGCTGCCCGGGCTGCTGCTGGCCTATTTCCCCGTAAACACTTATTTAAAACAGACGCCGGGGAAGCTGGCTCTTTGGGCGGTGCCGCTGCTTTTGGCGGCAGCGGCCATTGGGGGGCTGCTCTGCTGGCGCTGCCGCTTTCCGACGGACCCGGTGCTGGGGGGCATACTGCTTGGAGCGGCGGCGCTTTATATGGGGACGCTTCGGGTGTCCCCCTGGAAATCCGGCACGGTGGCCCTGTCCGTCTGCGCCGTGTTTTCCTGCATCAAAAGCTTTTGCAGAGCCCTGAGCGCGGCCATGCTGCTGGGAGTCTCCCCGGATGCCGGACCCTGGCTGTGCCTCCGGGCGGCGGTTTTGTACAATGTATTTTGCTGGCTGTTTACTTTGGCGGCCTGTTATCCGGCGGTGCACGGTGTCCGGGAAATGGTGGAGGATGCGCATTTTGCGCAGACCTGGTATGTGTTCTGGGTGCTGCCCCTGGTGTTCATTGCCCTGAACCTGTTTATGATCCCCAACCGGCTGCAGACGCTGTACACCGGTCGGGTGCTCCAGGGGTATCTGGTTATCAGCGCCGCCCTGCTTGTGCTGCTGCTGTGGTTTTACGGAACCTTCTGGATGATTGCAAACAGCCTGAACCGGAATGCCCGGCTGCAGCGGGAAAACCAGCTGCTCTCCATGCAGCAGCAGCGGTACGAGAGCCTGAAAACCGCCATTGCGGAAGCCCGGCAGGCCCGGCATGACCTGCGCCACCATTTCCACCGGTTGTCCGCTCTGGCGGAGGCGGGGGATCTGGCAGGAATCCGGCAGTACCTTGCGGAAACCGTCTCCCGGATTCCCAGCCCGGATATGGGCCTGTGCGATAACCGGGCGGCGGACAGCGTGATCAGCTACTATTGTGCGCTGGCACGGCGGGAGGGCATTCCCTTTGAGGTGCGGCTGGACCTTCCGGAACAGTTTTCCGTCAACGAAATGGATATGTGCCTGGTGCTTTCCAACCTTCTGGAAAATGCCCTGGAGGCCAGCCTCCGGACAGAAGCCGCCCGTCGCCGGATTGGTCTGACGGCCTATCTCCACGGAGAGGGGATCCTTTTGATCCAGGTGGAAAATGCCTGCGACGGAATCGTCCGGGAACAGGACGGCGTGTTTCGGTCCTCCAAGCGGAAGGGCGCCGGTGTGGGCATTGAATCCGTCCGGCATATTGCGGAAAAATCCGGGGGCGTCAGCAGCTTTTTCTATGAAAACGGCGTGTTCCGGGCGCAAATTATGCTTTGCGGCCCGACGGATTGACGAAAGAATTTATTTTGCTATAATAAAACCGGTTCTAAAACAGCCATATATATTTAGGAGGAAGCGGCATATGAAAATCGGGTTTATCGGGCTTGGGATTATGGGCAAGCCTATGGCCAGGAATCTGCTGAAGGCAGGCTATGAGGTCTGGGTCAACAATCGCAGCGTCGGGCCCATGGAGGAGCTGGCGGCCTGCGGGGCCCGGAAGAGCAGCCGGAAGGAGCTGGCGGAGGGCTGCGATGTGGTGATCACCATGCTGCCCAATGGCCCCCAGGTAAAGGAAGTCATGCTGGGGGAAAACGGCGTGGCGGCCTTTATGCACCCGGGGCAGATTTTTGTGGATTGCAGCTCCATCAGCCCGGTGGTCAGCCAGGAGATTGCCCAGGTTCTGGCGAAAAAAGACATTGAAATGCTGGATGCACCGGTATCCGGCGGGGAGCCCAAGGCCATTGACGGCACCCTGAGCTTTATGGTGGGCGGCAAGCAGGCGGTATTTGACGCCTGCCGGGAGATTCTGCTTTCCATGGGCGCTTCCGCCGTCCGCTGTGGGGAGGTGGGCGCCGGGAACACCACCAAGCTTGCCAATCAGATTATTGTGGCCTGCAACATTCAGGCAGTGGCGGAGGCCCTGACTCTGGCCCAGAAGGCCGGGGTGGATCCGGAGCTGGTATTCCGGGCCATCAGGGGCGGACTGGCCGGGTCTACGGTATTGGACGCCAAGGCTCCCATGATGCTTGCCGGGAACGACAAGCCGGGCTTTAAGATTGACCTGCACATCAAGGACCTGAATAACGCCCTGGACTGCGCCCATGCCGTGGGCGCTCCGGTACCCATGACGGCACAGGTGCAGGAGATTTTGCAATGGCTCCACAACCGGGACTGGGGCCAGAGCGACCACAGCGCCATTGCCAAATACTATGAATACCTGACCGGGATTCAACTGGGCCGCTGAGGGAAGCCATGAAAATATCCAAAAGCAGCGCCCAGCAGATTGTGGAAGAAATCGGCAAGCTGGTAGGGCAGAACATCAACCTGATGGACGAAACCGGCCACATCATCGCCAGCAACGACCACGCCCGCATCGGCCACTTCCACATCGGGGCCTGCCGGGTCATAGAAAACCGGCTGAAGGAATACTACATTACCCCCGAGCTCCAGGAGGAGCTGCCGGATGTGCGCCAGGGGCTGAACCTGCCGATTGAGCTGAATGGGGAGGTCCAGGGAGTCATCGGCATCACCGGCGAATATGACGAGGTGATTCAGTACGGCCAGATCGTCAAGAAAATGGCGGAGATTCTCATCCGGGAACGGATGAATCTGGACAATCAGCAGCTGGATCAGCGTGTCCGCAGCCGCTTTTTGGAGGACTGGATCTTAGGCACCGGACTGAGCAATCCCCAGTCCCTTTCGGAGCGCGGCTTTGCCCAGGGAATTGATATCCGCGTGCCAAGGCGATGCATTGTCACCTCCGCCCAGGACCGGGAAAAATACACCGATACCCTGGAGGGACAGCTGATTTTGGAGCGGATCGATGCCCTGGTCAGTGCCCAGATCAGTACCCAGGGCGGGCTGGTTCTCCGCAATACCGCCCGGCAGATTTTGCTTTTGCGGAAGCAGAGCACCGCCGACCTGGAGGACCTGTGCCGGGGGATTGACCGGGCCGTATGGGAAAAGCTGGGAGTGCGCATGATTTCCGGCATCGACGGCCAATCCCGGGATGTCCATTCAGCCTATTTGCAGGCCAACCGGGCCTGGCACACCTCCACCTACCGGGATTCCCGGATTACCTGCTACGAGGCGCTGAATACGGAGCTTTTGCTGGACGACCTGTCCCGGGAGAGTAAGCTCGGCTACCTGCGAAAGATATTCGCCGGCTGCAGCCGGGAGGAGATTCAGGCCCATGTGGCTCTGCTGGAAACCTATTTTGCCTCGGAGGGCTCCGTGCAGCTGGCGGCCCAGCGGCTTTATATCCACAAGAATACCCTGCAATACCGGTTGAAGCGGCTGGCGGAGGATACGGGGCTGGATGTACGCAAGCCCAGCGAGGCGCCGTCGCTTTACCTGGCCATGGTACTTTATCTGGACCTGAGCCGCGGCGCCGGAGAACTCGAGCTTTGAATGTTTTTGTTCTGCGTAACAAGAATGTGCCGAATTTTGCGTTCCGGAAAACATTGTATTTTCCTTCTCAACATTGTAATATAATGAACAAGAGAGCGGGATGAAAAACACACCGGTCTGTGCATCCTGCCCAATAATCTGCGAGGAGGAATCTATTATGACCGGCTTACCCCTTATCATTGTATTTGTTCTGGCAATCGTTGTGATGATCGTTGCCATCTCCAAGTACAAGGTGCATCCGTTCCTGTCCATCATGAGCGTATCCCTGATCCTGGCTCTGATTGCGGGCATCCCCCTGGGGGACATTGCCAATGTCATCGGTGCGGGCTTCTCCGGTACCTTCAGCTCCATCGGCATTGTCATCATCCTGGGCGCCCTCATCGGTACCATCCTGGAGCAGACCGGCGCCGCATTGAAGCTTGCGGACATGGTCGTTAAGCTGGTGGGCCAGAAGAATCCCGAGCTGGCCATTGAGCTTATGGGCTGGGTGGTTTCCATCCCCGTGTTCTGCGACAGCGGCTTTGTAATTCTGGATCCCATCCGTCGGGCTATGGTCCGCCGTACCGGTACCTCCAGCGTAGCCATGACCGTGGCGCTGTCCGCCGGCCTGTACATCTCCCATGTATTCATTCCTCCTACGCCCGGCCCCATCGCCGCCGCCAACACCCTGGGCATCGGCAACAACCTGCTGCTGGTTATGGGTATGGGCGTAGCCGCCTCCATTCTGCCCCTGATTGCCGGCCTGGTCTTTGCCAAGTTCATCGGCAAGAAGGTGAAGAGCGCCGACGAGACCGGCTCCTCCGAGGAGACCGTGAAGACCTACGAAGAGCTGGTTGCCAGCTACGGCAAGCTCCCCGGCGGCCTCAACGCCCTGGCTCCCATCATCGTACCCATCATCCTGATGGCTATGGGCTCCATCGCCTCTATGGCCGGCTGGACCGGGGCTCTGTATGAGCTCTTCAACTTCCTGGGCAAGCCCGTCATCGCTCTGGCTGTGGGCACCGTCTTTGCCGTCATCCAGCTGGCTACCGCCAAGAAGATGGATAACTTCTACAACCTGACCAACGATACCCTGAAGGTTACCGGCCCCATTCTGTTCGTCACCGCTGCCGGCGGCGTTCTGGGCAAGGTCATTTCCTCCACCGATATGGTCAACTACATCACCGAGAATGCGGCCGTTCTGGGCTCCGTGGGTATCTTCTTCCCCTTCCTGCTGGCTGCCATTCTGAAGTCCGCCCAGGGCTCCTCCACCGTGGCCATCACCACCACCGCCGGTATCGTGGCGCCCCTGCTGGGCGTTATGGGCCTGGATACCCCGGCCAAGATGGCCCTGACCGTTATGGCCATCGGCGCCGGTGCCATGACCGTGTCCCACGCCAACGACTCCTATTTCTGGGTGGTTACCAACTTCGGCCAGATGACTCCCGAGCAGGGCTATGAGACCCAAACCATGATGACGCTGGTTCTGGGCCTGGCCTCTATGGTGGGTATCTTCATTCTGAGCCTGATCTTCTGATATGTTCTTTCCTTACCGGGCAGGGCAGCGGCACTGCCCGGTAATGTTCGTTCGAAACCAAATCAATGTGAGGAAATATGCCTATGGATAAAATGATGCGCGGGCAGGCGGACCGGATTGTGGAAGAAGCCATCCGGGCCGTTCAGCCGGATGATGCGGTGGCAAGGGCTCTGAAGGGGGCTTCGTTCCCCGGGAAAATTATTCTGGTAGCCGCCGGAAAAGCCGCCTGGCAAATGGCCAAGGCCGCAAGGGACTGCCTGGGGGACCGGATCGACAAGGGAATTGTCATTACCAAATACGGCCATGTGAAGGGCCCCCTTGGGAATCTGGACTGCCGGGAGGCCGGGCATCCGGTTCCGGACGAAAATTCCTTTTCTGCCACCCAGGCGGCGCTGGACCTGGTATCCGGATTGACGGAAAGGGATACGGTGCTGTTCCTCCTTTCCGGCGGCGGCAGCGCCCTGTTTGAAAAGCCTTTGGTAGACGGGGCGGTTTTGCAGGATATTACGGGCCAGCTTCTGGCCTGCGGGGCGGATATTGTGGAGATGAACACCATCCGCAAGCGCCTGTCCGCCGTAAAGGGCGGACGGTTTGCCCGGGCCTGTGCCCCGGCAAAGGTATTTTCCGTCGTCCTTTCCGATATTCTGGGGGATCCCCTGGATATGATTGCCTCCGGCCCGGCGGTGCCGGATACCTCTACCTGCGCCCAGGCGGAGGCCATTGTCCGGAAATACGAGCTGCGCCTGCCGGAGGAGGCGGAAGCTCTGCTGCACAAGGAGACTCCCAAGACCCTGGACAATGTAACCACCCAGATTACCGGCTCCGTCCGGGAGCTCTGCGCCGCCGCGGCCAGGGCCTGCCGGGAGCTGGGCTATGAACCGATTTTGCTGACGGACCAGCTGTGCTGCCAGGCCAAGGAGGCGGGGAGCTTCCTGGGAACCGTCCTGCGGACCCACCTGGGCGGCGGGAAGAAATTGGCCTTCCTGGCGGGGGGCGAAACCGTTGTCCACCTGACCGGTCATGGCAAGGGCGGCCGGAACCAGGAGCTGGCCCTGTCTGCGGCTACGGCCCTGGACGGGCTGCCCGGGGTGTGCGTTTTCAGCGTAGGCAGCGACGGCACCGACGGCCCCACGGATGCCGCAGGCGGCTATGTGGACGGAGATTCCAACAGGGAGCTGGCTGCAAAGGGCCTGTCCGTCTTTGATGTATTGCAGGAAAACGATGCTTACCATGCCCTACAGGCCATCGGCGGCCTGATTGTTACCGGCCCTACGGGGACCAATGTAAACGATGTGGCGGTAGCGCTGGTGAACGGATAAAAGAAGGCCCCCTCCGGGAAAAATCCGGATGGGGGCTTTTGGCTGGAAACGGGGGCCGGCTTACACCGGATTGAGAAAGAGCTAATCGGAAAACCCCACCCGCTTCCAGATTTTCCGGTACAGCCTTCCCGCGAACCAGGCCAGGGGAATCCAGAGAACGTAGAATTGGGGGCAGATTTGCCCCTGATAGTTTCCGGGCAGGCCCCGGTAGTCCCATACGGCATAGTTCCGGTTAAAGAGCATTCCGAAGGCCAGCTCCACCGCGGTAATAATCCCGGCCCCTGCCAGGGGCCGCAGAAGGGCGGGAAGCTTGGGCCGGGTGCGTTCCAACCGCCCCAGCAGCAGAAAGCACAGGCCACCGGCCAGAAACATGGAAATGTGACTCCGGCCCCGGTACAGAATCTCCACAAGTACATAGCCTCCACCGCCCAAAAGGAACAACAGCCCCTGAAGAAAAACCATTCAAACCACCTCAGTGGGAAGCATTGACAAAAATTTTTGAAAAAATACAAAAAAGAGCTTGACAAATTAGGCCCACCATCATATAATACAGAAGCTGTTTCGGCGGTGCCGGAATTGCATTGACCACATGGCGGCATAACTCAGTTGGTAGAGTAGCCGGTTCATACCCGGTATGTCATCTGTTCGAATCAGATTGCCGCTACCAGGCCCGTTGGTCAAGCGGTTAAGACACCGCCCTTTCACGGCGGTAACATGGGTTCGATTCCCGTACGGGTCACCAAGCAAAAAGAGGCTTCCGTTTTGGAGGCCTCTTTTTGCGTTCGGGAAAGAAAAAATGCATTTTTGGAAAAAATAAGGTTGAATTCTTGGTCACTGCGTGATATGATATGTTTGTATCGATATGGGCGTACTTCGTCCATCCCGGATACAGACTTCCTGCGAAGGAGCATTGCTATGCCGAATCCTACTACAATTGCCGTTGCCGGTAAGGGCGGTGTGGGAAAAACCACCACCTGCGGCATGATTATTGAATATCTGTGCAAGCGGAAAAAGGGTCCCGTCCTGGTTGTGGACGCGGACGCAAACTCCAACCTCAACGAGGTTCTGGGTGTGGAAGCGGACATTACCCTGGGCCAGATCCGGGAAGAGATGGCCCACGCCGAGCAGACCGGCTCCATTCCCACCGGCATGACCAAGGCGGACTATGCCGAAATGCAGTTCAACAACGCCCTCATTGAAGAAGACGATTTTGATATGCTGGTTATGGGCCGCACCCAGGGCAAGGGCTGCTACTGCTATGTCAACGGCGTTCTGAAGACTCAGGTGGATAAATACGCCAAGAACTATGCCTATATGGTCATGGACAATGAGGCCGGTCTGGAGCACGTTGCCAGAGGTACCCTGCCCCATGTGGATATTATGCTGCTGATTTCCGACTGTTCCCGCCGGGGCATCCAGGCGGTGGCCAGAATTGCGGAAATGATCGACGAAATGGGCCTGAACCCCGGCGTCATGGGCCTGATTGTCAACCGGGCCCCCGGCGGTGTGCTGGAAGACGGCGTGAAAGAGGAAATTAACCGCCATGGCTTGAAGCTCCTGGGCGTTCTGCCCCAGGACGAGGGCGTGTACCGCTGCGACTGCAACGGCGAACCCTCCGCACTGCTTCCCGAGTCCTCTCCTATGAAGACGGCGCTGACCGGGATCATGAAGGAACTCAAGCTGTAAGAAAGCTCTCCAACCTCAACTCCAGCCTTCCCCTGGGAGGGGAAGGTGGCCCCGCAGGGCCGGATGAGGTCGAGGGGAGGAGCCCGGAGTGCTCTGAATATCCGGGGGGTTGCCACACCAGCGTGCGCTGGCTGGCAACGACAGCTTAAGATTGCCACACCAGTGTGCGCTGGCTGGCAATGACACTGGATAATCGAGGCAAGGCAATTTGCTTCTTCTATCAATATACATTCAAACAAGGGGGATATTCTAATGTCTTTCGAACCTAAGAAGCAGCCCTACAGCGGCAAGATCAATGCCGTTACCCTGGGCACCGGCGACAAGGCAATTGTCATCGGCGGCCAGAACGTGCTGCCCTTCTACACATTCGATGCGCCCATCGAGAACGCACCGAAGATCGGTATCGAGATCTCCGACCTGGCAAGCGAGTGGACCGCGCCTGCTCTGAAGGAGTTCTATGCCGGCTGCACCACCATGGCAGACTACGCCAAGAAGGCGGAGACCATGGAGGGCGCCGATTTCCTGTGCCTGCACTTTGAGTCTGCCGATCCCAACGGCGCCAACCGCTCCGTTGCCGACTGCGTAGCCGACGCCAAGGCTGTGGCCGATGCCGTTTCCATGCCCATTGTCATTATGGGCTGCAAGAACATCGAGAAGGACGGCGAGCTGTTCAGCAAGATCGCCGAGGCTCTGCAGGGCAAGAACATTCTGGTTCTGTCCGCCCGCAGCGAGGACTACAAGACCGTCGGTGCTTCCGTCGCTCTGGCTTACGGCCAGAAGGTGGGTGCCGAGACCGCCGACGACATCAACCTGGCCAAGCAGCTGAACATCATGCTGAAGGGCCTGACCGTTTCTCCTGCCTCCATCGTTATGAACGTTGGTACCGCTGCCGTGGGCTACGGCTATGAGTATGTGGCCTCTACCCTGGACCGCGTCCGTCTGGCCGCTCTGGCTCAGTCCGATGCCGACCTGCAGATGCCCATCATTGCGCCCGTGTCCCCTGACACCTGGGGCGTGAAGGAATCCACCGCTTCCGAAGAAGATGAACCCGCTTGGGGCAACGCGGAAGAGCGCGGCATTGGCATGGAAGTTGCCACTGCTGCTGCCGACCTGACCGGCGGCGCCGACGCTGTGATTATGCGTCATCCCGCTGCTGTTGCGACCATTAAGAAGTTCATCACAGAGCTTATGTAAGCGGAAGGAGGATACATATCATGGCTTTGAAAGGTTTGGACATTTTTAAGCTGTCTCCTAAGAAGAACTGTAAGGAGTGCGGCAGCCCCACCTGTATGGCATTCTGCATGAAGGTGGCTCAGGGCGCCATCGCAATCGATAAGTGCCCCTATTTCTCTGACGACGCAAAGGCAATGCTGAACGAGCAGACTGCGCCCCCCATGAAGACCATTACCTTTGGTAAGGATCACAAGCTGGGCGGCGAGACCGTGCTGTTCCGTCACGAGAAGACCCTGGTCAACAAGAACCTGTACGCCGTTCCCGTTTCCACCAAGATGTCTGCCGAGGAAGTGGACGCCAAGCTGGCTGCTATGGCCAAGGTGGACTACGAGCGTATCGGCGAGCGTATGTATGTAGAGACCCTGTTTGTCCGCAACGAGGGCACCGATGCCGCTGCCTATGCAGAGCTTGCCAAGAAGGCCGCAGCTACCGGCCGGGACCTGATCCTGGAGTGCTGGGATGTGGATTGCGCCAAGGCTGCTCTGGCCGAGGTGAAGGACGGCAAGCCCATCCTGGACGGCGCTACCCCCGCCAACTGGGAGGCTATGAACGAAGTCGCCAAGGAAAACGGCGTGGTTCTGGGCGTTTGGGCCGAGACCCTGTCTGACCTCTACGACACCGTGAAGAAGCTGGAAGCTGCCGGCAACAAGAACCTGGTTCTGGATGTCACAGGCAAGACCGCCAAAGAGACCCTGGCCAACGCCGTTTTCGTCCGTCGTACCGCTCTGAAGGACGGCGACCGGAGCTTCGGTTATCCCTCCATCGTGAACCTGGGCAAGCTGTGCGGCGGTGATATGCACCTGGAGACCGCTTACGCCGCCATGTTCACCGAGAAGTACGCTTCCATCATTGTGCTGGACAACATGACCTACGCCCAGGCTCTGCCTCTGTACGGTCTGCGTCAGAACATCTTCACCGATCCTCAGAAGCCCATGAAGGTAGAGTCCAAGATCTATCCTCTGAACGGTGCCGACGAGAACAGCCCCTGCGCTCTGACCGTTGACTTCGCTCTGACCTACTTCCTGGTTTCCGGCGAACTGGAGCGTTCCAACCAGCCTGTGAACCTGATCATCTCCGACGCCTCCGGTATGTCCGTTCTGACTGCCTGGGCTGCCGGTAAGTTCTCCTCCACCTCCATCAAGAAGACCTTTGCCGATCTGGACATCGAGAACAAGATCAAGAACCGTACCCTGATTATCCCCGGCAAGGTTGCCGTTATGAAGGGCGAAATCGCCGAGAAGCTGCCCGGCTGGAACGTGGTTGTCGGTCCTACCGAGGCCGTTCAGCTGCCCAAGTACATGAAGGATAAGGAGTACGAGGCCGCTGCCAAGGCCGCCGCTGCCGAGGCTGCCGCCAAGGCCGCTGCCGCTCCCAAGGAAGAGGTCAAGGAACTGTCCTTCGAAGAACTGCTGGCTACCAAGGTGCCCGCCATCGAAGTGGTGGACATGGGTGTTCAGTACAAGGGCCACAACCCCGACTCCCAGACCTTCGTCACCATCGGCGAACGGATCCACTGCATCTCCCCCTCCATCCGCAAGGCTATGGACGAGCGGGATCCCGCTCCTATCCTGAAGCGTGCCGCCGAGCAGATTGCTGCCGGTGCCACCTACCTGGACGTCAACATCGGACCTGCCGAAAAGGACGGCCCCGAGCGTATGATGTGGGCGGTCAAGCTGCTGCAGGAGAACTTCAACAATGTGCCTCTGGCTCTGGATACCGCCAACAAGAAGGCTATCGAAGCCGGTATCAAGGTCTACAACCGGACCAACGGTAAGCCCATCGTCAACTCTGCCGATGCCGGCTCCCGTATCTCCAACATCGACCTGGCCGCTGCCAACGATGCCATCTGTATCGCCCTGTGCTCTGCCGACGGCATTGCAAAGGACAACGAGGAGCGCATGAAGCACTGCCACAATATGCTGGAGCGTGGCCTGAGCCTGGGTATGGAAGCTACCGACCTGTGGTTCGACCCCCTGTTCCTGGTGGTCAAGGGTATGCAGGACAAGCAGATGGATGTTCTGAACGCCATCAAGATGTTCGCCGACGAGGGCCTGAAGTCCACCGGCGGCCTGTCCAACAACTCCAACGGCGCACCCAAGACCCTGCGGCCCATCATGGACTCCGCCCTGGTTGCTATGGCTATGAT